>NZ_JBQJCE010000001.1:0-270427 GCF_053585065.1 Arcanobacterium sp. (ex Cirak et al. 2026) | reverse complement strand
AAAACCAACCCAAACCAAACACCAAAAATGTTCAATCCAAGTCAGACATAAAAAGCTGACACACTATTGAGATCTCAAACAACACACTCACCCCCGACAACCAGCCCCACAAACAAGACCAACCCCCGAAGAAGCAACCAAGCCAGCCTACCACCACCCCAGCAACCAGTCAAACCAGAAACCAAAACAGTCACAAAACCAGCACCACCAGAAACTCACTCGCTCCCGGCGACAGGTAAATACTCTAGACCCCCACACACCCCACGTCAAAACAAAACAACGTGACCCACCACACTAACACCCACCAACCCCACCACAACAACAAAAACCCGCCACACACCCACAAATTTTTAACCGATCTAAGAAAAATCTTTTTATCAACGCGTTAGCACAATTGAGATGACGAACGATGAGTGCAGCAATTGAGAAATTAGGGAGCAGTAACAGAGAGACAGGGAGCAGTAACAGAGACAAAGGTGGGGCCGGCTCTTGAGCCGGCCCCACCTTTTGCTTAGCAGCAGCGCGCTTGGACGTTGTTCTCATCCCAGTCCGCGCGATCCCGCCAGAATTCACGCTTCGTCATCGGAGGATGGTCAGGATGACACCGCGCATGGCGTTCGAGGTATCGGTCATAAGCCGCCTCACCCGTAAAGGAACGCCACATGTAGCCCATTTTCTTTAACCCCTCGCGGAGTCTTGGCAACGCTTCACCCATCACTTCACCTTCCTTTTGACGAAACAGTAGCACCGATATCAGTGTCCGTGTGGCTTCTTGATACCAGGAATCAGATCCGGATCGCCAACCACTGCATACTCAGCCTCGATCTTCTTCTCGAGCTTCGATGCCACAAGCTGAGTTGGAGCGAAGAAGTTCGACTCTTGGAACGGATCCTCAGAGTTAGTGAAGTGCTTGCTTGAGATAGTCTTCCAGACACGGATCGCTGCGCAAACCACAACGAAGCCGACAGCAAGGACGAACACAATCGACAGCGTGCCCTGGATGAAGGTGTTACGAACAACAGCCTCAGTATCCTCGATAGCCTTCGCGTCGGTCAGCGTCGGCAGGAGTGCACGTGCTTGGCGCCACTGCTCCCAGTAGCCAATCTTCGCGTCGGTGGAGAAGATCTTCTCGAATGAAGCCGCAAAGGTCACCACGAGATCGAAAAGGAACGGAATCAGTGGAATCCAGATGTACTTCACAAAGCCCTTACGCGCCACCACAACCACACAGATCAGGAGCGCGAGAGCAGCAATCAACTGGTTCGCAATACCGAAGAGCGGGTAGAGGGTCTGGATGCCACCACGCGGATCCGTGACGCCCATCAGAAGCAACGAGCCCCACGAGGCAACCACGACGGCAGTGGAGAACCAAGCGCCAAACTTCCAGTTAGGATCATGGAACTTTGGCCAAATTCCACCCAGAGCTTCCGAAACCTGGAAGCGTGCCACACGGGTCACAGCATCCACAGCCGAGAGAATGAAGAGCGCCTCGAACATAATTGCGAAGTGGTACCAGAAGCCCATCATCGCAGTGCCGCCACCGACCTTGTGAAGGATATTGGACATCGCAACAGCGAGGGTTGGCGCGCCACCGGTACGCGAAACAACGTGTGGCTCGCCGACGTCCTGAGCGACCTGCTTAAGGGCCGCAGCACCTTCAACAGTCATATCGTTGCCGTCCTTATCAAAGGTGTGCCACACCGGGTTAATCTTCTCGCCCTTGGTAGTGGTCACGCCGAGGTTGTGGACAGCGACGTTCGTGATTTCTTCACGATTCGCCTTCGTCTTATCGCCGTCGGGAGTGTACTGCTGGACGACGGCGGTGCCGGCCAACTTGTCGACAGTGCTTGCTGAAGTGTTCATACCGAAGTAGATGCCCTGATTGAGCGATGCCGCTGCAGCGAGAGCCATAATTGCCACGAAGGATTCCATGAGCATACCGCCGTAGCCGATCATGCGAGCCTGGGATTCCTTCTGAATCATCTTCGGGGTCGTTCCTGATGACACGGTGGCGTGCATTCCCGACAGAGCACCACAAGCGATCGTAATGAAGAGGAACGGGAAAAGAGTTCCAGCAAACACTGGTCCATCGGTGTTGGTGGCAAACTCGGTCACAGCCGGCATCTCGAGCGTGGGGCGAACCCACACAATACCGAGAGCAAGGATGGCAATGGTGCCGACCTTCATGAAGGTTGAGAGGTAGTCACGGGGGGTCAGGAGAACCCACACTGGAAGAACTGCGGCGAAGAAACCGTAGATCACCATAACGATCACGAGGGTGGTCGGCGAAACGTGCAGGTATGCACCCAGCGACGACTCTGCCACGTAACGGCCACCGATAATGCAGATCACCAGTCCGATGCAGCCAGCGATCGACACTTCGGTGATTCGACCCGGCGAAATGTAACGCAGCCACAGACCCATGCAGATCGCAAGCGGGATGGTCATGCCGACAGAGAAGACACCCCAGGGGGACTCTGCGAGGGCGTTAACACACACCATAGCGAGAACGGCGAGAACGATCATGAGCATAACCAGAACAGCAACAGTTGCCACTGCGCCACCGATCTTGCCGATTTCATCTTGAGCCATCTTGCCGAGCGAACGACCGCCGCGGCGCATTGAGAAGAAGAGAACCAGCATGTCCTGAACAGCACCGGCGATGAGCACACCGAAGATGATCCATAATGTGCCAGGCAGGTAACCCATCTGAGCTGCGAGGACCGGACCAACGAGCGGACCAGCGCCTGCAATTGCAGCAAAGTGATGACCGTAAAGAACCACGCGGTTAGTGGGGTCATAATCACGACCGTTGTTGATTCGCTCAGCCGGCGTGGCGTTACGATCATCCGGGATCATGATCTTCTTTTGAATGTAAAGAGCGTAGAAACGGTAACCGATCGCATAGGTACAGATCGACGTGATCACGAACCAGATCGAGTTCACCTCTTCTCCACGGATAATTGCGAGCATTGTCCAGCCCGTAGCACCAAGAAGGGAGATAACCACCCAGAGGGCGATCTTGGCGGGAGTCCACTTGTTGTGGGGCTTCACGCCGACGGGAACGCCTTCCTTATTACGGATGACATACTTCTCTTCTTCCGGTGTGTAGGTGGGAACTTCAGTTGTTGACACGGGTTCCTCCGATCCACATTGATCGCGCGGGATTGCGCTTATGGGCGCGCATTCCGGTTCCCAAGTTGGGGACATTAACCAGAGTAAAACGCGTCCACCTCGAACGCATCCATACTAGGCGTGTGGCCCAACTGACATTCACCGCAGATGAAGAACAAACTGGTGACGTCGCTCACGTTGCATGTTTTTTCTCTCCTTTTCGTTAAAGAAAGAGTAAAAAACCTCAGTATTACACCATTTTTACAAAGATTTCTCGACCTTTGCCTGACCGAGCACCCCGCCGACATTGGTCAAAAAAACTCCGCAAAGCACAGGCGGAGGCGGTGGCCAACACGCAAAACTACGACAGTCACATGTTGGCGACACCGCCTCCGCAAACTCCTCTACACTCCTATGCAGCAGTTGGAGCCAGAGCCTCATCTGCAGGAAGATCTGCATGTCGAGAAAGACGGACTTTCGAAGCGAACAATGAAATTCCGAACGCCACTACCGTCCACAACACAAGAACCAGAACCGTGCGACCCACTATGCCGTCTACTCCCGAACCCGCAATCATGGAGCGGAAGGCGAGTTGCGTATCACTCATCGGCAGGAGCGGATGCACCCACCGGAAGAACGCCGGAGCAGTTTCGATGGGGAAGGTGGCACCCATGGTGGTGATTTGCAGGCACAACAACACAATTGACAGGAAACGCCCACGGAAAGCAAAGGCCGCCACACACGCCTGATTAATTGCCATGAAGCAGATCGATGACAAGATCGCCAACACTGTCAGACCCACAATATTGGCTGCGTGAAGCTCACCCATCCAGTTGACGATCACCATCATCAGCGTCGCTTGAACAATCGCAATCAAGGTCGCAGTCACAGCTGGTCGCGTCACAGCGGCAACCCATCGCTTTGGCCCCATATCCTTATCCAAGGCAGGGAGCACGAGGAACAGGGCAATTGTTCCGATCCACAACGCCAACGACATAAACATCGGAGTGAAGCCCGCGCCGTCGTTGGCAACACTGTGCGAACGGATCGGGTCAACCTTGACAATGTTTGATGCGGTCTGAGCGACGTTGTTGCGTTCAGCCTGGCTCAGATGAGGAATCTTTGACGTTCCTTGCGACAGTCCGTCAGCGAGTTTCGAGGAACCATCGCTGAGTTGTGATGCACCAGATTTAGCTTTATTCGCCCCTTCAGCAAGCGCAGAGGCGCCGTTAGCGGCGTCCGACGTTCCCCGAGCCAAAGCTCCGACACCGTTCGCAAGCTCTTTAGCTGAGCCAGCCGCACGCGTCGACCCCAACTTCAACTTCTCCAAACCGTTTGAGAGCGTGCCCGCACCTGAGTCCAGACGCGAAGCCCCACTCTTGAGAACGCCAACACCTTCCTTGAGAGCAGGCATTGTACCGTTGAGCTGCCCCAGGCCACCGTGGAGCTGGTCTGCGCCTGAACGCAATTCACCAGACTTATTTGTCAGTTCAGAGACACCGAAGCGCAAAGCATTCAACGCACCTGCAAGGGTAGTTTGATCAGTCGAGCGAGAATCTCCAACAGAATCTGCAATCTGCTGGACTCCCCCGCCCAACTTGGCAGCTCCAAAAGCAAGCTGGTCAGCACCAGCGGACAGCTTCTTCACACCGTCGCCTGCAGCTGTTGCTCCGGCAGAGAGCTTGTTTGCGCCGTGTTCCAAAGCAGATGCACCCACACCCGCTTGCGTAATCCCTGCTTGAAGCTTCTTAGCGCCAGCGAGCAACTCATCAACCCCCTGAGTGAGCGCACCCAGTTGGCTCATCCCCTTTCCAGCCTCCGCAAGTCCTTGCGCAAGCTGAGTTGAGCCGGTACGAAGTTCATTACTCTTCGTTGCAAGTTGTGAAACACCGACGCACACCGGACTCTTGTCTGCACTTAACTGGCAAAGTTTTGCAAGTTTATCGACACCACCGGTGTAGTCATCCACACCCTTTTGTAAGGTGGCGCTCCCCTGAACCGCTTGATCCAGCTTCGACATATCGATGCCTTTAACTCCCGCTGAGAGATTTTCTATCCCCCTCACCAAGGCACTGCTTCCCTTGGCAAGAGTCTCCTCACCAGCACCGTTAATACCAGCCGAAAGCTTTTGAGAACCCTCCGCAAGAGTTTGTGCACCTCCAGCAAGGGTTTGTGGACCGCCCACCAAAGAGGCTGAAAGTTGCCCGATCCCTGCTTGAAGGGCAGCGATGCCACCCGCCAAAGACTTCGATGCAGAGGAGGGATCCGACGCAGAAAAATCATCTGCCGTTCCGATACCTGCCTTGAGCTGTGAAAGCGCTTGAGGCAACGACGGCTTATCTCCTCCGACAATCGAATTGTTGTAGATCTTTAAAACACCGACACCAGCGCGACTTACACCGTCGGTGTAGGCACGCACACCATCGGCAAGCTCCTGGGATCCATCAGCTAATTTCCCAACACCAGAAGCGAGTTCGCGCGTTTTCCCGTTCAATTTGTCAGTGCCCGCTTTAAGCTGTCCAGTTCCATCAGCAAGTTGCGATGCACCATGCGACGCTTGCCCAACACCGCCGTCGAGATCGCCAACGCCGGCAGCAAGCTGTGCGGAACCGTCTGCTGCTTTCTTCGTCCCGTTACGCAATACTGTTAGCCCATTTTCGAGCTTGACGGAACCATTGGCGAGGTCGCCAACTCCGACAGTGAGACGCCCAGCACCGTCGGCAAGTGTGGAAGCCCCCTCGCTTGCATCCAACATGCCACCACGGATCTCATCAACACTCAGCAGGACGCGTCCCAAAATTCGATCCGCACCTCGAGCGTTGATACGTTCAGTCATCTGAGAGGCAACAGACCTCGCCAACGTTCCAGCCAGATAATTCACGCCGTCGTCGGTGACAAGACGCAACTCCTGGCGAGAGGCCGTTGCCAAATCTTTTTCACCCACACGCGCAAGCTCACGCGTGAATCCCGATGGAATGTAGAGGATAGCTCTCACACCCTCACGCATCATTTCGCGCTCAGCGTCAGCCTTGCTCATCTTTTTCCATGCGAATCCCACTTCTTCTCCCGCTTTGGGCTCAGTGAGTGCCTGGGTGAGTTCTTTGCCGAAATCCAGCTCCTCACTTTTTCCCGTGATGAGCTCAGCAGTGTAAGGGTGATCTTCATTCACGACTGCAGCCACGATCTTGTCAAGACGATGAGTGGGGTTTTGGTATGTCATCGTCAGCAATCCTGCGTAGAGCAGCGGAATCACAAAAACCGCGATCAATACGATCGCTGTGGCCAAACGAGGCCCCTTCATTCGGGTCATCATGAGTGAGTTTCTCCTTGTTCGATTAACTAGCGAACACGATACGCCCCTGTACCCATTCGTTTCAATACACATGTGTATCGAGTGATGGGATAGACTTTCCTCCTGAAGGGGATTACCCTCACCCAGACGTTGTAGCGCACGTATTAGCCCCGACGTCGGGAAACACAAAAGGAGGCAAAAAGTGGCCGAATCTGCCAGAAAAAGTGCAATGGAGCGGCTTCTCGAAGGCACATTATCTGAGCGCCGCCTCCATACTCGTATGCGTCTGCTCAAAGCTGGCGAAGAACTGATCGTTTCGCACGGAATACTGGGCACCTCGGTGGGCGACATCACAAAGAAGGCAGGATTTACGCGCGGAGCTTTCTATTCCAACTTCCGCGACATGGATCATTTCGTTCAGACACTCGCGAGTGAACAGTGGGAACGTATTCTCCATGCACTTGCCGATGCTTTCGATTCCCCGGCACACACCCACACCGGAACACACGCCAACGACGCCGAAACGCTAGCTCGCTTGGCAGAGCTCGGTCAACACATCGTTGAGGCGATCCCGCTGACGCGTGAAACGTCGCTCCTTTTAACAGAGTTTTCGACCTATTTGGCACGCTCAGAAAATAAGGACACCCCGCTTCGGGCAGGAGCAGATGCTTTTGCCCGGCAACTCGCCGAGGTGATCGACGATCGCCTGGCCGCAATCGGCCGACACACGACTCTGTCCACTGCCGATACTGTCCAAGTCATTTTGGCAATGGCTGAACGATCAATCACCCAAGCGCTGACACGTGGCGAATCGAACTACACAGAGTTCCTTGTGCGGACACTTCCTGAAATTTTGGTTCGGCTCACTGCGCCGAACACGTGAAACTAACGGTTTTCCACAGCGTTGACAAACCAACTTGTAATCGACGTCGGGTGCGTAATCCCTGTTCCGACGACGACAGCGAAAGCACCGGCCTCCATGACCGCGACAGCGTCGGCAGGCGTATGCACACGACCCTCGCACAACACTGGCACTTCAGGGAATGCCTCAACCATCTGACGCAAAAGCTCAAAATCTGGCCCATCAGACTTCTCGCGTTCGCCCGTATAACCAGCCAAAGTCGTGGAAATAATGTCGGAACCAGCCTCAACCGCCATGACTGCATCATCGAAGGAACCACAATCGGCCATGACAAGTGTGCCATCATCGTGAAGAGCAGCAACGGTTTCGCCGTATGTGCGACCATCCGGACGCGGGCGTCGGGTAGCATCAATCGCGACGATATCAGAACCAGCAAGGCGGCAGGCACGCGCGTGGTGAAGAGTCGGAGTGATGAAAACGCCCTCATGACCTTCTTTCCACAGTCCGATGACGGGGATTTCAACGCGACCTTTAATTGCTGAAATATCGGCAAGCCCTTGACATCTAATCGCCGCAGCACCGCCAATTTCGGCAGCACGGGCGATCTGAGCCATGGTCTCCGGATTGCGCATCGGCTCACCCGGATATGCCTGGACGGACACAACGAGTTTTCCTCGCAGCTGTTCAATAAGCGGATTCATGATTCCTCGATTCTGGCCAAAGACCGGCGTTTATTGCTTACAGAAGAAGTGTTAGAGCGAATGATGGTCATGGGATCTCGCCATGAAATTTTGATAAGCCCCCAGAAGCGGAGCATCATCGCCGAGTTCACCACCGACAATAGGAACACATGCGACCCCATCCATCGCCCCGGCCGCATACCCGGCACGAAGGTTATCCCACCATTCCTCACCGTTTTTATTTGCCACGGAACCTGACACCACGATGATGTTCGGATCGATACAGTTCGCCAGGGAGGAGAGAACCTCGCCGACGGCGTAGGCAGACTCCGCGAAGCAGGAACGCGCAAGCTCATCACCGGCGTCGGCACGCATACGCAACTGAGACCCATCGGCAACTTTTTCGACGGCAGAGCGTTGGTTGTACCAGGCGGCAAGTCCTGAACCTGAGGCAAAGGCTTCCAGATGCCCACTCCGCCCACACGAACAAGGCACACCCGAGCCAAAGTGATGATGGACGTGTCCAAAATGCCCTGCGAGGTTATGAGCACCGAAGTTGATCTCGCCATTGTCGATCACTGCTCCACCGATGCCAGTACCGACGGCGATTGAAGCAACAACACCACACCCTCGACCTGCACCCATCGTTGCTTCGCCTAAACCATGGGCGTGAACGTCGTTGATAATCCAGACAGGCAAGCCCGTGGCATGGCGGAGAAGATCGCCAAGCGGCGTGCCACTCCATCCGGGCAAAGTGTCAGTGGCCGAAATGATCGCGCCTGTTTCTGGATCGACAACACCCGCACTAGCGACAGCCACCCCAACGCACAAGTGTTCGTTAACCAGCGATTGTGTCAGTTCGACGAGGCGGCGCGCCAGATCTGCTCCGCCTTTGGGCGCTTCCGTCGGCATGACGCCACGGGCAACAGTAGTAACGTCTGAGAGAGTAAGAGGAGCATGAGAGGAATCCTGGTGCGAGCCGGATTGAGCGAACACCGCCCAGCCAACTTTTGTCCCGCCGATATCGAGCGTGAGTACCCGCCCGTTGATCTGACTCATCTTTGTCCTTCTCCCTTTGTGTGTGATGTGTGGGGGCGGACTCACGCCCACCCCCACACGAACGAATCACGCGAGCAATCCTGCTTCGCGGAGCTTAGCCGATACCCATTCGTAGTTCTCGCCTTCGAGCGGGAGAACCGGGGTAGGCATTTCGTTGGTCTCGAAAACGCCCAGTGCCTTCAGAGCAGCTTTGAACGCGCCAACACCCGCTCCGAAACCTGCTACCCCCTTGACGAATACCATCGTCATCAGGTCAGCGAGACGATCCTGCTCAGCCTTCACGGTGAGCCAATCCCCTGCCTGGGCTGCCTTCCACATACGCACATAGCCATCGGGATCGACGTTTGCCAAACCCGGAACCGAGCCGTCAGCCCCGCCGAGTAGCGCACCGTCAACCACGACCTCGTGGCCAGTGAGGAGTTGGAGTGGATGCCCGGCGGCTTCGTTCATGCGAACAAGCCAGCGGAAGGAAACATCATCGCCCGACGAGTCCTTCACACCCGAAAGGATTCCCTCGGAGGCTAGGCGCATGATGAACTGCGGGGAGAGCTTCCAGTGAACGCACACCGGGATGTCGTAAGCCCAGATTGGCAGGTCAGTTGCCTCGTGGAGAGCCTTGAAATGACGGTAAACGTCTTCTTCTCCCTGGAGCACGTAGAATGGAGCCGTAGCAACGATGCCGTCAACCCCGAATTTTTCAGCCTGCTTAATATGCTCGATCACGCGCTCAGTTTCGGTGTCGATGACACCGGCAAGAATTGGGACACGACCAGCAACAATACGTGTCGCCTCGCGCAGAATTTCCTCGCGGCGAGCCGACGTCGAGAACGCGACCTCACCCGTGGAACCCAGCACGAACAGGCCGTCGATTCCCGCCTCGATCATGCGATTGATGGAACGCTCGAGTGAGAGAACATCGAGTTCCTTGTTTTTGAGCGGAATTGCCAGCGGAGGTACAACGCCGCTGATTGGCTTTGTCATTGCTCTTTCTCCTTAAAGAGTGGGGTGAAGTAACGACGGTGCTGCACCAAGGAGCTTCTTGGTGTAGTCGTCTTGGGGGTTGGCGAGGAGCTCGTGAGCGGGCCCCTCCTCCACGATCTGACCGTGGTTCATCACCGCAATGCGATCGGAGATGTACCGAACGGTCTGAATATCGTGCGAGATAAAGACCATCGCAAGACCCAGTTCCTTCTTCAAGTCCATCAGAAGGTTGAGGATCTGGGCGCGAACCGACACATCGAGTGCTGAGGTCGGCTCGTCGGCGATGATTGCCTTCGGTTCGAGCGCAAGCGCACGAGCAATTGCTACACGCTGTCGCTGACCACCAGAGAGTTGACCCGGGAGAGCATCGAGTGCCGACGTCGGCAATCCGACAATAGAAATCAACTCTCGCACGCGGGCCGAGCGCGATGTTTCATCACCAATACCGTGCACACGCAATGGGTCAGCAAGCTGGTCAGATACCGTCATACGCGGATTGAGCGCGGTGGCAGGATCCTGGAAGACGACGGAGACGACGCGGCCGATCTTGCGGCGATCTGCAGCACTTCGTTTCGTCACTTCCTCGCCATTGAAAAACACTTGGCCTGAGGTTGCCGGCTGAAGACCAATCATCACGTTGGCCATCGTGGACTTACCAGAACCCGATTCTCCGACAATGCCAACAGTCTGACCAGGCATCACCTGAATATTGACGCCGCGCACAGCGCGAACCTTGTTGGGACGGAAAATCGACCCTGTGCGCGTCCGGAATGTCACTTCCACATTACGCAAATCAATGATTGGAGTGGTCATCGTGCGTCCTCCATTTCGTTGGCCGCCAACGTTGCTGCGACGGCAGCGTCGGCGCTATCGGTCACCCCAGGCTTGGACGGGATCGCCGCGTAAACGTGGTGGCTACCCACCTGAGTAAGGACCGGGCGAATATCTTCACCATAGCCCGGATGCGACGAACGAGGAGCGAAACGGTCACCGTCAGGGAAGTCCTTCGGGCTCGGTACAGTGCCCGGCACTTGATGCAAGCGGCCAGAGCCTGACTCGATCGACAGCACTGCACCCAGAAGACCGCGGGTGTACTCGTGTGTCGGGTGAATAAGCAACTCCGACGTCGGTGCTTGCTCTACCACCTGGCCTGCATACATCACCGTGATCTTGTGAGCCACCTCTGCAACCAACGCGAGATCATGGGAAACGAAGACCATCGCGAAGCCGAGCTTCTCACGCAGGGAGTTGAGCAACTCAACCACTTGCTTCTGGACAGTCACGTCGAGAGCCGTTGTGGGCTCGTCGGCGATAATGAGCTTCGGATCGCGAGTTAATGCCATCGCGATGAGCACACGCTGACGTTGTCCGCCAGAAAGCTCGTGTGGGTATGATTCGAGCGTACGCTTCGGATCCAGACCCACCAGCTCCAGAAGTTCCTCCGCCGAGCGAGTCCCTCCACGCGAGGTCAACTGCTTCATCTGAGCTTTGATGAGCATCGCCGGATTAAGCGAAGACAACGCATCTTGGTAAATCATTGCCAGCTCGTTACCCAAGAGCTTCTGACGCTCGTCGGGCTTCATCTTGAGCAGATCCTTGCCTTGGTAAAGGATCTCACCGTCGAACTTCGCACGTGGATCGATCAGACCCATAATGGTGAGAGCAGTAATCGACTTTCCACACCCGGACTCGCCCACAAGACCCATCGTCTCGTTCGGCGAAACCGAGAACGACACATTATCGACGACGGCGACATCACCGTGACGCGGGAACCTGATTGACAGGTTCTTCACCTCGAGCAGCGGAGTCTTGTTTGGATCGTATTGGAAGCGATCAGTGCGCTGGGCTTCGATGACAGCGAGTTGATCCAGTCGCGATTGGAGCGAGGCACCTTGCGCTTCATATGCCTTACGTGGGTCGAGGAGAAGTCGGTCAGCTTCGCGGTCTGAATTCTTCGACACGAGCTCCACTGCTGCCGACGACGGTGAGGCCACCATTGCATCGGTGATGCCCTCAGACAAAATATTGAGACAGAGCACAGTAATCATGATCAGCACGCCGGGGAAGAACGCCGTCCACCAGTAGCCCAAGAGAACCGAAAGGTTCGAGGAGGCTTCAGACAAAACGTTGCCCCAGGTTGGAACCATGGTGGCCTGCAAGCCAGAACCGATGAAGGTCAAGGATGCTTCCAGGATGATTGCGTCTGCGACGAGAACTGTTGCGAATACGAGAACCGGAGCAGCCGTGTTACGAGCCACGTGGCGCACAAGGATCCACGGAGCGCGCGCACCAGCCACAACAACTGCACGCACGTAGTCTTCACCGTATGCAGACATCACGTTTGCGCGAACGATACGTGCCAACTGCGGAGTATAGACAAAAGCGATCGAGCAGATAATCACGGTCACTAATCCCCAGACATTCTTTGCATCGAAGATGCGTGAGAAAACGAGGACTGTCACAGCAGCCATTGCGATTCCTGGCACAGCCATAATGATGTCAAGGATTCGCATGATGACCTCGGAAATCGACTTGCGCACAACTGCCGCAATTGAGCCGATGATCGTACCGAGGACAAGGGCAATAAGCATCGCAAAAATGCCGATCGCGAAAGAGTATATTCCACCGTTAAGAATACGGGAGAACACATCACGGCCAGCGTGATCGGTTCCGAACCAGAATTGACCCGACGGCGGCTGCCACTTTTGACCAACAGGGGTCGCCGGATCATAAGGAGAAATCGGGAAAAGGTAGGCGATCACGGAGATCGTTGCGATGACTGCGAGCACAACCATCGAGATACGAGAGCCGAGCGACATATTCGAGATACGCGAGAAACGCACATTCTTTGCCGTTGCCTTGTCAAGCTTGTCTTTTTTGGTCATCATTTTCCCTCACACCGACCTAATACGCGGGTTAATGAGCAGATAGAGCACGTCCACAATCACGTTCACCACGATGAACGACACTGCAACCACAAGTGCCCCGCCTTGAACAAGGCTTACCCAGTTTTGCTGGATACCCTTGATCAGGAGCTGACCCATTCCGTTAATTCCGAAGATGATCTCAATGACCACGGCACCACCCATGAGGTAGCCAACTCGCAAGCCGAGAACCGTGACCGGTGTAATCAGTGCGTTACGCAGAACATTGCGGGAAATCACCACAGCCTTGGGGATTCCAGCTCCCAATGCAGTGCGCACATAATCGCGGTCGAGTTCCTCCACCATCGAGGTTCGTACAACTCGGGTCATTTGGCCGATCACTGGAACCGCAAGCGCAACTGATGGCAAGAGCATTCGCTGGAACCAACCGCCAAAATCAACCGATATTGCCGGCAGAGCACCCGAAACAGGCAGGGTACCGACGAAGGCGATGACAAGCAGTGCAGCAAGCCAGAATGAGGGGGTGCCAATAAAGATCACCGACAACACACGGATGACTTGATCGGGCCAACGATCGCGGTACAGAGCAGCAAGAACTCCAAGTGGGAAGGCAAAAAGCACAGCGATGATCAGACCAAGGAAGGTCAGTTGCAATGTGACGGGAAGCGCCTGGGCAACCCAGTCAGAAACATGGTTTGCTCCGCCAACGCCGTAGGTTCCGAGATCGCCCTGCACCATTCCCGCGAGATAGCGGAAGTACTGCACGAAGAACGGATCGTTGAGACCATTGGCATTTCGGTACGCCTCAAGCGCATCCGGGGTCGCTGTCTCACCAAGTGCCGAGTAGGCAGGATCGATCGGCGACAGAGACATGATGAAGAAGACAAGGAACGACACACCGACCACCATGATCGGAAAGGCCAAGATGCGCCGCCCTAAAAGCCTGAGAAGGTTATTCACTTAATTACTCCTTGACCGCAGGAGGGACATGGCCGAGGGGCGGGCAGGATAGCCCGCCCCTCGGGCTCACATAGTGTGCGGCTTACTTAAGGCCGACGCCGATAGTCTGCAGACCTGTTGCTGCAATCGGCTTGAAACCGGTGATCTTTCCTTCGTTCCATGCGGTGAGCATGTTGCGGTGGAAGAGCGGGTAGGTCACTGCCTGCTCAGAGAGCAGATCCTGGGCTTCGCCCCACTTAGCCTTGGCAGCATCGCCAGTAGCTTCGTTTGCCGCCTTGATAATCTCCTGGAGCTTGCCCCACGAGGCAGGATCTGATTCCTTCCAGTGCGAACGCTTCTGGGTCCAGACATTGTCTGCGTTCCACCATTCGATGATGATGCCAGGATCAATGCCGAACACCGACGGATCACCAGGTGCAAGGATGACATCGTAGGTGGGGTTGTCGACGTCGGCGACGTTCGCGTAAACATCGGACGACGCCATGGACTTCACGGCGACCTTGACGCCAGCAGCCTCAAGATCCTGCTTGATTTGCGGGATGAGGTTGGTGACCCACGGATGATCCGTTGTGGTCAGCGTGATGGATAGATCCTTCACGCCATTCTTTGCCAGCAGTTCCTTTGCCTTGTTGACATCGTAGTTGAACTGAACCTTGGCCTTCTTATACGAAGGGTTGGACTCTGGCAGGAAGGAGGTGGCTGGCTTTGCCTGTCCATCCATCGCTGTATCAACAAGCTTCTGGGTATCGATTGCGTAGTGGAGAGCCTGACGAACCTCCGCCTTATCGAACGGTGCCTTGGTGGTGTTAAACATCAGGAACGGGTTGCCGTAACCCGGTACTGCTTCAACCTTCCAGCCGGCGCCTTCAAGCTGTGCCTTTGCCGACGCTGGAACTGCCTCCATTGCGTCGATAGTGCCGCCGATTGCAGCCGAGAGACGTGCCGAATCATCCTTGAGTGCCTGGTACTTGAGCTCTCCAACGGTTGCTTTCTTGTCGCCGTTGTAGTTCGGGTTTGGAACGAGCTTCACTTCGGTGGGAGTGACCGAATCGTACATGTACGGGCCGGTTCCCACTGGCTTTGCCTTCAGAGCATCTTCATCGGAGCCATCCGGAACAACCTTCACTGAGACGAAACGAGCCTTGAGGTTCTCGAAGGGGTACTTGAGTTTGACAGTGATGGTCTTGTCATCCTTGGCATTAACCGAATCAACGAAGCCGAAGAACTGCTTGTAGATTGACTTATCTGCAGTTGCACGCTTGTACGAGGAGACAACATCCTTCGAGGTAACGTCCTTACCATCAGAGAACTTTGCGCCGTCACGTAGTGTGATCTCGTACTCGGTGTCGGATACCTTCTTCGGATCTCCAGCCGCAAGAGCTGCGCGCGTGGAGTAATCGGACATGTCGAATTCGTATAGACCTTCAAGCACCGACCAGTTCACGCCCATGGCGAGAGCAGAAGTGGTCACTGGGCCGTAATCAGTGGTCTCGTATGCGGCGCCGACGGTGATGGCGCCGGTTGTCTTGCCGTCGGAACCTGCAGCTGAGCCACTCTTCGAGGTGCCGCCGCCACAGGCTGACAGCGCGAGTGCCGTTGCCGCAAGAACGGCGGAAGCTTGAGCCATACGTTTTGTAATACGCATAGGTTTCTTTTCCTCTCCATTGAGTCTGACGGAGACATCCTCCATCACGTATACTCAGCGTATGTTGTCTGACAAATCTTTGCAAGCTACGGTCGATGCAATTTCGACCACGTCTTCAGAACGCAACGCGCAACAGATCTTATCTCAGAATCGGTCAACGGCGACTATGGATTCCATCAAGGCTTACATCTTGTCCCATCGTCTCCAACCAGGGGATCCCATCCTCACCGAAGCTGAGCTCTGTAACTATCTCGGCGTCTCGCGTTCTTCCGTGCGCGAAGCCCTAAGGAAACTTGAGGCGCTCGACATTATCAAGGTACGGCAAGGCCGCGGCACCTTCGTCGGCGAAATGTCGCTCCAGCCCCTGGTCAACACGCTCGTTCTACGCAACGCGCTCGAAAATACCGACACTGAACGCGGACGCAATGCACTATCCGACGTCGTTGCGACTAGGCTCGCACTCGATCGCGGAATTGCATCCGATCTTGTACAGGCGCTAGCTGGTACGCACAATCCTGAACTCCATGACATCGTGGTCACAATGGAAGAGAAAGCAACGAAAGGTGAGCGTTATCTTGACGAAGATATCGCCTTCCACTCAGCTCTCCTCAAAACCGTGGGCAATGAGCTACTTTCCCAGTTGACATCCGCGATGTGGCTGGTACACCAAGCGATTATTCCTCAACTCTCCACCCCGTCAAGTCCAGAGCTCCTTCACACTGCACGCGCTCATGCGCTCATGCTCGAAGCCGCCGAGGCAGGAGACGTCGATGCATACCTCGAAGCGCTCGAAGCACACTACGCCCCGCTTCAAGAACTCGTTAGAGAAGAACTTCCGCACGCCTAGGTGGGGCGCCGGTTTATCGCCGGCGCCTCCCCCTCAATTCGTCACACTCATGCGAGTACACCAAATTTCTCTTTCGCGCTCGAACACCACCACAAGATCGTTGCCAACCCATACGGCATCGCAGTAACCAAAGGCACCTGATGAAAAACGGGTCAGAATCTGTGAGTCCCATTGGGAATGACCAGGGGAAATTCTGACCACTTCCCCATTTTCGCGCGCCTGAGACGAACCGGAATGAATAAGGAGATCACCGAGCTGCTTCGCGTTACACCCGGGATCTGCAAGCCGAAGCTCCTGAGGGGGCGTGAAATTCACGCCATCACTTGAGCGCGCCATAAAGCGCACACCTGAGCCACGCCCAACGAAACCCTGAACTCGAAAATTCGCCCATACTTCGCCGTCGACAACGGCCAGTGTGCACTCGTCAAGCAACGCCGTTTCGGCCATGATAGGCGAACTGACCTCAACAATATCGGTGCCGACGAAGTGCACGATCAGCACGCCGGTGCGATCACCCCACCGGCACACGTATGGGACGAGCACCTGGCCATTGAATTCAATTGTTGAGCCAGAGGTTGCGAACACGGCATCCGCGCCGGTTTCACTATAAAGCTCAAGGGAAATATTTCGGTGCGCAAGATTGTGCAGATTCGGCCCAAATGCCACCCATGGCTGCAATTGTTCGCCTCCGCTCACGGACTCGAAATACCCCACCGACGTCGTCGAGCCATAAGCAACGAAAAGACCAGCGGACGTTGCGCACATGCACGAATCTGACGCAATCGGAACGGGCATGTCGAGCCGCGTCGGCGCAGACCACGCGTCAGTTGTACACGGCGACGTCATCTGAGCAATCCAGTTTGGATTCGGAAGATCTGAAGCGAGAGTCGTGCCAATAAAATCTGAGCCTGAACCGCTCACAGGGGCAGGCCGAACATCGAACAGAAGATGGACAGTTCCCTGATAGACAGCAAGGGCAGGGATCCGCAATTCTCCAACCCCCTGCCACGGTGAGGCGATGACATGCGGCTCCTGAACAAGTTCACATTCCACCTTCGGCCCCCTTCACTTCACAAAAATTTCAGCACGGATCACTGCGCGCGTCAACGTATGCACAGACGCGCCATTGAGGTGCGATTTATTCAATCGAATGATGCCTGTTCCAGAGCGATGCTAAAGCATAGGCTCCACCCGACGCTACAAGAGCCAGCGGAACAATCCAGAGTGGCGCGCCCGCAAGTTCCCACGCCATGACCGCGCCGAAGATCCATCCATTTTGGACAATACCAAGCACTGCAGCGCCGAAAATCAGTGTCACCGGCGCAGCAGGAATACCACAGGCAATTGCGATCGCTGCCCCAACTGCGGCGCCAACGGCAAGCGAAGGCGTGAGCACTCCACCGTCGGCACCAGAACCGAGCAGAATCGACGTCGCAACCACTTTCGCCGCAGCCAGGCCAAGAAATAACCACACTGCTCCTGCTGCCGCATAGCCATCTTGCACAATATCCATGCCATTACCAGCGATCTGAGGCAATGGATAGGCCAGACAGGCCGCAACGAGCGAGGCAACTGCAATCATCGCAGGTAGACGCCACGTGGGCGGCGGACGGAATTTCTTGCAAGCCTGAACACACACTTGGAAAACAACACCAATTGCTGCGCACGTGGGCACTGCTAGAAGAGCAAAGATCCCATACACCCACGAAAATTCCAGATCAGGGAATCGGTAAATTGTCCCTGACCCGATAACCGGGCGTGCTACCAGCATCGAAATCACACACATGGCACCGGCGCCTGCCAATGCCTTCAGACTCAGACGATGAAGAAGCAGCTCAAGAGTAAAAACCACTCCGGCGATCGGCACGTTGTAGACCGCACACAATCCCGCACCCGCCGCGCACGCAAGAGCGAGCTGTGAATCGGCGTCGGACATTCCCACCAGACGCGAGATTTGTTCAGTTGCTGCACTCGAAGCCTGCCGAGGCGCCGCTTCGCGCCCAATAGGCGCACCTGTGGCGACAACCAAAATTTGGGTGAAAGCATCGACGACTGGTCGCCAAAACCCCATCGGACGCCCCGTAGCCAACGCTGAATCGACAGTGATCACAGGCCCCCGACGGCGAAGCGCCCACCAGGCACAGCCAGCCAGAGCTCCCCCGACGACGGGAACAAAGAGACGCCGGTACAACGGCGCCCCACCGACATCGCCGGAAATCGTTCCCGTGTGACCACCGAACGCAAAACCTTGCACGATGTGGAGGACCAACGCCATCAGGGCGGCGAAAAGACCAGCAGCAATACCACCAAGCACAATGACACATGCCCAGCGTCCAGCACGGCTACGCAAAGTTAAGGAAAGGCTCACACGAAAACGATACGTGCCCTGTACCGAAAGTGGAAAGAAATAGCGTAGGCTCATCGCGGTATACCACCTGGAAGGAGCAACCATGGCCGACGAATCGAATGAGCTCAAACGCGGGCTTGAGGCCCGCCATCTCAACATGATCGCTATCGGCGGGGCAATCGGCACAGGTTTGCTCGTCGCCTCAGGAGCGACGATTTCTCAGGCGGGGCCAGGCGGCGCCCTTGTTGCCTACGTGGCGATCGGATTCATGGTTTACCTACTGATGCAGTCGCTGGGCGAAATGGCCACCTACTTGCCAGTGTCAGGGTCATTCGGAGAGTACGCCGGTAGATTTGTGTCGCGCTCCTTCGGCTTTGCCAATGGCTGGAACTACTGGTTTAACTGGGCGATCACATTGGCAGCAGAGCTTGTGGCCGCTGCGATCGTGATGCAATATTGGTTCCCGCGCGTGCCCGGCTGGGTATGGTCGGGAGCATTTCTCGCAGTGCTCTTTATCGTTAACGCGGTGTCAGTTCGCGGGTACGGTGAGAGCGAATTCTGGCTTGCAGCCATCAAAGTAACCACCGTGATCGTCTTCCTTGTGCTGGGGGTCCTGATGATTTTCGGTGTCATGGGAGAGAAAAGCCCAGGATTGTCAAACTGGACAGCTGGCGACGCGCCTTTCGCTGGCGGCTTCACCTCGATCCTTGCTGTGTTCATGATCGCCGGATTCTCCTTCCAAGGAACTGAAATGCTGGGCATCGCCGCAGGTGAAACCAAAGATCCGGAAAAGAACGTACCCAAGGCGATCAAATCCGTGTTCTGGCGTATCTTGCTTTTCTACGTCTTTGCGATCGCTGTGATCGGCTTCCTGGTTCCATACACCGACCCCACGCTCTTGAACCCCGACGGCGATGTGACGCTCTCGCCTTTCACTCTAGTTTTCTCACGCGCGGGCATCGCTGCCGCTGCGGCGGTCATGAATGCGGTTATTTTGACCGCCGTGCTTTCCGCCGGAAATTCGGGTTTGTATGTTTCCACTCGTATGCTTTATGCGCTCGCTGAGGCGGGTCAAGCTCCGAAGATTTTCACGCGCGTGAACTCCCGCGGCGTGCCGATGCCCGCCTTGCTTGCAACCACCGCAGTAGGTGCGATCGGCTTTGTGCTCTCCCTCGTCGGCAACGGGGTGGCGTACACCTGGTTGGTTAACGCCTCCGGGTTGGCCGGTTTCATCACGTGGATGGGAATTGCCTGGAGCCACTACAAGTTCCGTCGCGCTTTCGTTACGCAAGGCCACGATGTCAGCGAGCTTCCTTTCCGTGCGCGCTGGTTCCCTTTTGGACCGATCATTGCGCTGGTGATGTGCGCCGTAGTGATCGTTGGCCAAAACGTCGAAGCCCTCACGGGACACTCATCGTTCTACGTACTGCTGTCCTCCTATATCGGACTGCCGTTGTTCCTCGGCTTGTGGTGGGGACACAAGATCGTCACCGGTTCGCCCTCGGTTCAGCCGGCCGACGCTGATCTCTCACGTCACCACTGAGTTGTCTTTTCCGCGTTGTCTTAGTTTGTGCGTTCCCAGTCTTCGATTGAGCCTGAAATCACGGTGAATATTGGGTGCGCCGGGATGTTGATGCCACTCTGCCCGCGCATGAGTATTGGGCTCGATTATTACGCCCGGGGTGAAGAATGGCAGAAAAAGTCTTTCTGCAGGTGGAGATCGCGTCCCACACGCGTAGAGTGGGCGCAGTCGAACACCCACCTGGGTGTGAAAGGAGAATCTTATGGGAAACATTATTGGCACGATTATTTTTGGTGCAGTGATTGGCGTTCTCGCACGCTTCTTTAAGAAGGGCGATGAAGGTATTGGCGTTCTGTGGACCGTCTTGCTCGGCATCGTTGGTGTGGTCGTCGGAAACCTACTTCTATCAGCTTTCGGTTACCCCGCTAATACTCCGGGTATTGACTGGATCCGCTGGGTCGTGTGCACAATCGCTGCGATACTTGCCATCGGCGTATACCTCGGTGTCACCGGTCGGAAGAACTGACAGCAGGAGAAATTTGAGCAGAACAACTCATGAATTTCTTATGAAGTTCAGGGAATGCTTTCTGCTCCCACACGAATATGGTGGGGTTTACCCCCTCCAAAGCACTTAAACTGTTCTGCCAATATTGGATGGTTTAGGTCGTGTCTGCCTGTTAATCTACGAGAGCCTGACCTCAGAATTATTCTGAGGTCAGGCTCTTGAGTCGTTCTTGGATGCGTTGGCAAGTTACACCACTCGATATTAGTTCCTAGCTCGGTGGTGGATTATTCGACGATGTCCGAGATGCCCGGGGCGTAGAACTCTGATTTGAGATTGCCGAAGAAATTCTCGGCTAGAGAATTGTCGTATTACTTGGCTCTACATGAGAATTCCCCTCAGCCGGAACACACAACTTTCATCATGCTACGCGTGCACCACTTTCACGGATCTGCGATCCGCTCCATCATGCGCGCAGCACACCCAAAACCCCTGAAACACCAACGAAAAATAACCCTTTAGTCTGTTAATAGCAGCCAATCCCAAAGACCTTGACATGTTCAAAGCAATGGGACACACCAGCGCGCCAGTCGTCTTCGCAGGTGCCGACCACTGGTCAGGATTCAAAAAGACCTCATCCGAGACACCATCAACAAACTCACCAACAATATCCCCTAGACCAGCCGACGCGGACAACCGTAACAAAGGCAAACATTACTCCGGGTGCCCCTCATATCTCCTCCATTCCACGAGAATCTCAACCTACGGTTACGGCCAAAGCACGGATCCGATAAGGAAAGGAGGAGAACAAAATGAAACCACCTTTTGATCAAGCAGTTGCAGCCAAACAAAGCAGCATCGGGCAGCGCAAAATCGATTATTTCGATGGTGTTAAAGAAGAAATCATTCGCAAACTCAACTGGTACCTTAACGACGTCTACCAAGGCGCAGCCATCAACGAGACACGCGTCTATGACCGCGCGCTCACCTATACTCTTAACTATCGTGAATATGAGTCCATCGACTTTGAAGAGATGTGGTCTGCAGCTGGCTGCCCACCATGACGCCAATCCCCCCAAAAAAATACACTCGCTCCGACAGTATGCCGATCTATACGGCAAACGAACCGGGAATAGACGGGACGGGAAACATCGCCACGTCACCTGAACTGCAACGAGCTGCGGCATCGCACTGACTCATCGCAGAATGGCTACACACAATCCTTCCCCAAACCTACAACTGCCTCGTCCTACCCGTTGTATCTGACCAGCCAATCACCATCTACACGAAAGCAAACTGCGTTCAATGCGCTGCGCCGATAACGTGGAACTATGGGTGAACTCGGGGCGGAAAACCTATCTCTACGCACTGCTTTGTTCTCATTATTAATGAGCATTCAAATGGAGCACCGACTCGTGAGACATTTGCGTTGACTCATAGAGACTCAACGGCATTAACTACACCACTCGCCGTCTGGACGCCAAACATCGCAGAAGAGCCGAAGGCTTAGCCTTCGGCTCTTCTATCGCGATTGCCAAGGTCACTACTCTCGGCAAGAATCGATCGGACGGCCATCCACGCATTTGGCCGTCTAATCAGAAACGGTAAGGCTACTTAACGGGGCACAACTCCCTTTCACATTTACCGTCTATTCACTTGTCCGCCAGGCGGATCATTCAGGAGGAGAAGACTCGACTCCTTCGCGATATGACCAGTATGGATAACAAACCTTGGAATAGTAGGCTTCCATACTGGGAATTCTCTGTCAGTTCACTATTCTTTACATTCTCATCACTCGTGAAAAATTGTGCTCACTGCGAGCCAATCAGAAAGAAATTCGACCCTTTTCGTCTCGATCGAAGAATGGTGTCTTTTTCCACATGACAGGGGTGATTCCGACAGAACGCGCCACAATCCACCACAATCCTTCAATCAACGCTGCACCAAGAAGTCCAAATGCCGCGCCAGTAAGCATCATTGTCATGTTGGAGGAGTCCAATGAGAAGAACCACTGAGCTGGTTCCCAGAAAAAGAACACGCCATATCCAACTAATGGCAAAACAATGAGCGTCACTTTCCACCACGTCCATGGACGAGCAACACAAGCAAGTACCCATGTCGAAGCAATAATAAGCGCGAGCAGAGCTGCTGTTGATTCTTTGATGTGATCTTCTGGGATATCCCATCCACCCGACGTTATAAGATAGGTGGCAAATGACACCACACCAACAATGAAGCCAGCAGGAAGGGCAAACCTGATCGTCCGCTTCACAAAGCCATCGCGAGCGCGCGAGTTGTTCGGTGGAAGTGAGAGAATGAAAGCCGGAATACCGATTGTGAACCATCCAGTAATCGACACATGGATCGGCATAAATGGATACGGCACTTGTGCAAGCACCACAAGAATCGCCAGCACCGCTGAATAGATCGTCTTTGTCAGGAAGAGATTTGCAACGCGCTCAATATTCCCGATGACACGACGTCCCTCGGCGACGACGTAGGGCAACGTCGCGAATTTGTCATCCAAAAGCACAATCTTCGCCACAGAACGGGTCGCAGAGGCTCCTGAGCCCATCGCAACACCGATATCGGCATCCTTGAGAGCGAGAACATCATTGACGCCATCGCCAGTCATTGCCACAGTATGCCCCCGAGATTGGAGAGCTTTCACCATCGCTTGCTTTTGATCGGGACGTACACGGCCAAAGACACGATTTTCGTCCACAACCTGCGTGAATTCGTCGTCCCCGATCTCTCGTGCGTCCACTGTTACCCCTGCGTCATATCCCAAACGTGAGGTGACAGCACCCACTGAACGTGCATTGTCTCCGGAAATTACCTTCACTTCGACATCCTGCCGAGCGAAGTAATCAAGGGTGTCACCGGCATCGGGACGGATTTTCTGCACGAAGGTGATCAGACCAACTGGCTGAAGATCACCCGGCGCGTTCTCGGAGGTCACTGACACAGATGCACGCCCAACAAGAAGCACACGCAAGCCGGTATCGCCCAGTTCAATGGCGCGAGCTTCCACATCCGTTCCAGGCGCTAAGACGTCGGGAGCGCCCATCACCCAGTGTTCTCCGTTTGCGAAGCTCACACCACTCCACTTTTTGGCAGAAGTAAAGGGTTGACGCTCAGCAACCGTCCACAGCGATGCTGGTGTCCCTAACTCATCAGCCACTGCCTTCATAGTGACATTAGGATCAGGATCCGACGCAGCAAGCTGAGCAAGTCCTTCACGTGCCGTCGTTTCATCGATCTGCCCGACGATTTCAAAGTCACCAAATTCGAGGATATTTTGCGTCAATGTGCCTGTTTTATCAGCACAAACAACATCGACTCGCGCCAATCCCTCGATTGCCGGCAATTCCTGTACCAAACACTGGCGCATTCCCAGTCGGATCACTCCAAGCGCAAACGCCGTAGTTGTAATCAGCACTAGCCCTTCAGGAACCATCGGAACCAATGCTCCAGCAATACGCAACACCACATCAGAGTAGTTATGCGACCCCGGCTGACGAACCTGTGAAATCACGATGAGAATTCCCACCGGGATCAATACCCAGGTGATGATCTTAAGAATTTGATTGATTCCCGCCTGGAGCTGGGACTTTGCTAAGGAATACTTCGATGCCTCAGCAGTAAGTTTTGCCGCATAGGAATCCGAGCCAACCTTCGTCACAACGTAATCGCCCGATCCTGAGACCACGAAACTGCCAGACATGACCGTATCACCCGGGCCTTTATGCACCGGATCCGATTCTCCCGTGAGCATTGACTCGTCAACATCGAGATATTGTGACTCACGCACTTCGCCATCGACCACGATCTGAGCACCAGCGCCAATATGTAGGACGTCATCCAGAACAATGTCGCTTTGCTTAACTTCAACGAGCTTGCCGTCTCGCCAGGCTTGGGGGTGTTCTTCCCCGAGAATAGAAAGCTCCGAAAGGGTTTTACGTGCGCGCAGCTCTTGGATAATGCCCACCACAGAGTTGACCACGATCAAACCACCGAAAGTCGCCTGGATCCAGTGTCCGGTGGTGAGAACGACAACGAATAACACTCCGAGGATTGCGTTGATCCTGGTAAAAACATTCGTCCGGATAATATCCCACGTTGTTTTTCCAGCACTTGGCGGCAAAATGTTGCGCCGGCCGTCCGCTAGACGCTCCTCCACTTCAGCCTTACTCAGACCTAATACGGTGTTCATACATTCCCTTTCGTCTTCCACTCACCCTACCGCATGGCTATGACAAAGAATCACACTCATCAGTTGGATTCTTCAACTTGCGCTATTTCGCCGGTTGATTCGTCCATATTCGCTGAGCAGTTTGGGCGAATGTGCATATGCCCAGATATTATTGCATGGCATAATTCCAACTAGATGAAAAGAAGTGTTCACAAATGAAGAAGACTCTTGCGGCCGCTTTCGTGTCGCTGATCGCTTTGGCCGGCTGCTCATCCACACCAACGGCAAACAGTTCCAGTGCTCCAGTTGACGATGCAGCCAGTCTCGATGGCACCTACAACTCAGTTGAAGATCTCCACAAGGCCGTCGTTGACGCTGGCTACAGGTGTGATTCTTACTCTGATAAGCAAAAGCAAAAGGATGAGTCCGGCAAAGAAGTCGAGATGGAGATCGGCTACAACAAGGCTACATGCAACGGTATGGATGTCCTGACAGTAACAGCGAACCGCGGTTCAAACTCTGCCGATATTCATCTTGCTCAGGAAGCAACACCGAAGGGTGAGAAGATCTACTTTCTGAGCGGCGATAACTGGAACGTGCGCGGCGAAAAAGCTGATTTGGAAAAGATCGCTCAGAAAATGAAGGGTGAAGTCCAGGAAGTCGAAGGTGCTATGGCACTTGAGTCTGAAGCGAAGTAACTCGCTCATTCAAATCACGCGAAGGTTTCCCTTGCCTCTCAGCGAAAGCGTAAAAGGTAAGGGAAACTTTTATGCGAGCCTGAAGAAATGAACCGATACCTGTTCGCATGGTCTTTTGGCACCCCTTATTTCATATTTTGTTGAATATCGGGAGACGAAAGACTGTTTAAGGGGTGCAAAAATACCAGTAGTCCACCTACACCATCCCTGAACAAAGAAAGAGCTCTTTCACCATCGGCAACAGCGATATATCCCCAATAAAAAATGCTGACTATTGACGTGGTCTAGCGTGTGCGGATGATTCCGCTCATGTGGGTATTGGTTGTGTATCGGGAACCGCGAAACAAAACCCCTGAGATACCACTTTTCGTTGGTATATCAGGGGTTTTTGTGGCGGTGACGGTGGGATTTGAACCCACGGTACGGGGTTACCGTACACAGCATTTCGAGTGCTGCACCTTCGGCCGCTCGGACACGTCACCTCGGCAACCAATAGTACGTGCATTTACACATTCGAGCAAAACGACACACTGTAACGCACACCACGCAACTATTGCCAGTAGGTCACCCCTACGTGCTATGCCTCAATTTCACGAACCACGCGGCGAGCTGAGACCTTACTTCTTCCTGTTCGATCCCACCGACCACTTCAATGGGTGTCCCCAGCCTGGCGTCTCGGAGGACATCGCGTATTGATCCAGCCGCACCAGCTTTTTCCTCCCAAGCGCCGAAGACCACTC
The DNA here is from genome assembly GCF_053585065.1 of Arcanobacterium sp. (ex Cirak et al. 2026). Classification (NCBI taxonomy): domain Bacteria; kingdom Bacillati; phylum Actinomycetota; class Actinomycetes; order Actinomycetales; family Actinomycetaceae; genus Arcanobacterium; species Arcanobacterium sp. (ex Cirak et al. 2026). Next base: position 244,098 of record NZ_JBQJCE010000001.1, on the reverse strand, counting down.
GCGACATACGTGCATTCACAATCGCACCCGCACACATCGTGCACGGTTCAAGCGTGACAACCAAGGTATATCCACTAAGGTTCCATCCGCCGATAGCACGTCCAGCCTCACGCATGGCATTGATTTCAGCATGACCTGCAGGATCAGCGTCACGTTCACGAGTATTAAAACCGCGACCAATCACCTCACCCGCCGGCGAAATAACAAGAGCACCAACGGGAACATCACCAACCTGCCCGGCAGAATCAGCTAAGTCCATCGCTTCCTGCATCCAAACGCGCTCAATCTCATACATGTGACCCATCGTATTGAAGGGTCTTGAGCCTGCGCACGCGGTAAATTTGAGGCATGGAAATTAATGTCATTGAGCACCCGCTTGTTTCACACAAGCTGACCGTGTTGCGCGATAAGGAAACTCCTTCACCGATCTTTCGCCAGATCGTGGAAGAAATCATCATGTTGCTGTCCTACGAATCCACCCGCGATGTTCTGGTGGAGCCTATCGAGATCGACACACCGGTTGCTCACATGACCGGTTCAGCTCTCACTACGCCTGGCCCAATTGTTGTGCCGATTCTGCGCGCTGGTCTGGGAATGCTCGAAGGCATGACACGCCTGATGCCTACCGCCGAAGTTGGCTTCCTGGGCATGAAACGTGACGAAACCACTTACGAAGCCGTCACCTACGCTAACCGCCTGCCAGATGATCTCTCAGGCCGCCAATGCTTCATCCTTGACCCAATGCTTGCCACTGGCCACACACTGATCGCAGCGATCGATTACCTTCTTGAGCGCGGAGCTCGCGATGTCACCGCAATCTGCATCCTCGCAGCGCCGGAGGGCTTGAAAGCATTGGAAGACCATCTCGCTGACCGTGCCGATGTGCGCATCGTTCTGGCCGCAGTCGATGAAAAACTCAACGAGCACGGCTACATTGTTCCTGGTTTGGGTGACGCTGGAGATCGTCTTTACGGCGTGGTCGACTAATTTTCGGCAATATCGGGCCATCACTACCTCGCGCACACCACGCTTCTTGCTAGTCTTTGGCGAGAAGAGTTGGCCCATTTTGGTCGGAATAACTTTCATTGACAAGGAGAGATATGGGAAAGAAGAGCCGTCGCGATCGCGAAAAGGCACCAAAAAAGAAGCGCGTGCAGTTTGTTGACCGCCCATTTGAAGGACTGAATTTCGAGGCACGCCTGGTTGCGATGCGTGAAATCGTACCGGCAGCAACTCTGCGTGTGAAATTCAACGAGGCTCACGGCGCAGAAGAGGCGCTCATCGTCTCGGTGCTCCCAGGTATGGCTTCAGCGGCGCGCCGCGAGGATGGCGTGGCAATGGCTGCAGCTCAAACTGTCATGAACTCAGGAGACGCCTCCCTCGATATTGCTGATCGTCTGCTCGCCGCTCTGGAACTCAAGCCAGGTGAAACTGCGGCTGCATCGGAACTCCCCGACGCCGATGGCGAACGCCTCGCTGACATCCTCGACCTCACCTTTGATGCGGAATTTACCACCTACCCCAATTTCGCATTCTGGGTTTCCGCCGACGAACTAGCAAAGCCCGATGTCAAGGCAGCAGTGGAAGAGACCGCTGGACAGATGGTTCCCACCGTTGAGGTCGAAGGATTCGAAGGCGCATTCTGGTGCCGTATGCAGCGAGAATTCGTGCGCTGGGTTCGCCCGGAGCCTGAAGCGCAGATGCTCGATGCTCTCGCTCGACTCCAGGCCGCACGTGAGTTGAACTTCGACGGTGCTGTTTTCAAGGGCGCATTCCGTTCCTCTGGACTACTCACGCCCGTGTGGGAGCTTGAGCGCGGAACCGAAGCTGACGAGTTGGTCGCCCCGTTAGACAACTTCACAACCAAGCTCACTGCAGCTCTTGCCCAGACCGCCCCGCTCACACCGGAAGAACGTCGCGCACGCAACGGAATCGTGTCGCGTCAGCTTACCCTTCGCTGAGCACTCTTTTTCCGCCGACGCCAGTGCGCCTGATGCGTACTGGCGTCGGTTCATTTTGTGCCACGCCTTCTGTTTCGTCATATCACTCAGTACCCCTGAATCTTCAGCATATGCTCAGGGTGGACACGTCTGAATACACAATGACGTAGCTAGGCCTAAAGACCGTATAGAATAGTCACAGTGTTCCATAAGGGAGGTACCGTGAGCGAACAGTCCCCAGAGCGTGAAGCTCCAATCCATGTTGCCGTCATTATCCCGGCGAAGGACGAAGCGGAGCGCATCGGTGCAACGGTTCGTGCCGCACGAGCCATTCCAGGTGTGGATATGGTGATCGTGGTTGATGACGGATCAAGTGACGACACCCAAGGCGTTGCACGTGTAGCAGGAGCTTCTGCGATTCGTCATAGTGTCAATCGTGGCAAGGCTGCCGCAATGGAAACAGGCGCCTCAGTAGTCTCAATGCGCGACGCTGACGGCTCGATTCCCCGCGCACTGTTGTTTATCGACGCCGATCTGGGCGATTCTGCAATAGAGACAGCTCCCCTCATCGAACCTGTCCTGAATGGGAAAGTCGACTGCACGATTGCTTACCTTCCACCACAAGAAGGCGCTGGAGGCCATGGTTTCGTCACCGGTGCTGGACGCAAAGCTATTGAAAAAGCCACCGGGTGGATCCCACGTGCACCATTATCCGGACAGCGGTGCATCACTCGCGAGGCCTTCGAGTCAGTTCGCCCTCTCGCCCACGGCTGGGGAGTGGAAGTGGGGATGACAATCGATCTCCTCGTCGGCGGCTTTACAGTTCAAGAAGTTCCTTGTCACTTGCGCCATCGCGCCACTGCGAACGATCTGGCTGGCCAGTTACATCGAGCATCACAGTACAAGGATGTTGTGCGCGCTGTGGCTACGCGCAAGGCGAAGCGTAAACGGGTTCCGGTGGATGCCCGCGGCCCGAAATCCCAAGATTGTGCTCCGTACAATGCTTTCGGCCGCTACTAATTTCTGACAGAGGCATCACGAGCCTCTATTTCCTCAGCAATACAGTGCTCGGCGCTTTGTTGCCCTCGGGCGACTGAAAGAAGCGGCACTGCCACAAATATCGCCGCCATAGGCAAAACGAGCCCCGAATCATTGAGCGCAAAGCCCCCTACCGCTAGAGCAACGATTGCAATTGCTGCTTGAGTAAACAGATCACACTCGCTGAAATCCGGATGCCACCCAGCACGCATCTGCCGTGCCACATACCAGGCACCCCCGGCCACAACAAGGGCAACGAGGATCCACACGAAAACTGGCACTGAAATAAAGAGGAACCCGAGTTTCCGACCGATCACAGCAAAGGCATCGCCGGTGACAACGGATTCAAAAAATTTTCCGAGATGAGTACGTGATGCTGGCGGCCGCAGCCAGTCCACGAAAGCAGCCGCAAGAGTGATGGAAGCTGCACCAGCAAGTATTGCAATGACCGTGCGCAGTCTCACAGTTTTTCCCATCGCCAATAAAGTCAGAAGAGAAAATGCCACGACTAAGGCAGGCACCCCTCCGAAGTCTGCTCCGATGGATGACGATCCATCGATCACCGTAGCGATAATGCCACAGGCCACCACTGCCATAACACTGAACACCCTCATCTGCGCTGCGACGAGGATATGAGCAGCCATCATTGCAAGCACAATCATGGACACAGCAAATACAGTAAAAGGCGCGTTCGACAGGCCGTAAAACCGTCCGCCCGACTGAGGCTGGTCGCCCAGAACCGACGGGGAATGAAGAGCCGAACCGAAAATCGCATCGACGCCGATCGTCGTCGCCGTCACCAGCGCGACAATGCCCGCTCCGCCAAAGGGACTCGCACCACGCCGGTTCGCGAACCGGGAACTCACCTGTGCGAGCACACCGATGACACACGCAATCATGCACACACCCGTAACGAACACCAGAACTGGCACATGTGCCCGCCACCAAGGCACACAGTTAATAAGGAAAGAGGCCACAGGGAGGGCGGCAACGCTCAGAAATGTTCCTTGGAGCAACGGTGTCATGGTCTGAGTACGTTCTGAACAACCGCGTACCCGGCACCGCCACAGCAGAGTAAACGAAACACACGCAGATAGTGCCCATAACGCATAAAAGATACCCACAACCGAGCGCGTAAGCGCCCCTTTCTTTTCGGCATCAACGAGATACGCACGACGATCATCAACCACAGGACGTTGTGACTTCCACACTTGTGAGCCGACGAGGTTGCTGATCACCGACGGTTTTCCGCCGACGGCGCGCACAATCGTTGGGACGACGTCGGTCAACTGCAATAATCCTGGCTGCCGGGTTGACCACGAGTTCGCAAAGCTTCCCTCCGCTACACCGCCCCCTGCACGCCCATAAGCAAAAACATGCCCGCGCGCACGCGAACCGGTGTCTCCCGGTGCGATGAGCATCACTCGAGCTGAGCCTGCGGCGTCGACAAGTTCACCGAAAGCGCGATCCACCTCACGAAGTGTTCGTTGACCAGGTTCCGCACTCTCACCTCCACCAAAAACAACACGAAGCTTTGCAAGGAAACCAGCGTCAGCATGAGGCAACGCCACCGGCCCAAGATCTGCGAACACAACGTCTGCACTGGCGAGCCCCTCGTCGGCGTAAATTTGAGCCGCAGAACGCACACCTAATGCGAACGAAGGAGCGCTGGAGGAACCGTTTGCTGTTGCAGTAACGATCGCTCCGCCACGGCCGATCGCTGCGACCTCCTTTCCTTCAAGCGCACGTGCCATCAGCCCGAAATCTGGGCGGAACGGGTTAGCGGAATTCGCTTCTCGAAGTGTGTCCCACTGTGTACGAGGGAGGGGGTCTGCAGAGTGTGACAGCGTACTGACAGTTTCACAAGACGGGGCTTGAGAAATCTGACCCGTGTTTAATGTGAGCCAGCCGGCATCGGGGCACGCGGTTTCTTCGAGGCGCACAACAATCAGGTTCGCCACAGCAGCGTGTCGTGTAAATGTGTCGATGTTGGGTGTATCCGCTCCAACCTGATCCCAGCGAAGCCCCGGGATTCCGACGACAAGGAGCTGGCCTGAATCAGAAAAATTTTCGCGCGTTGAGTCGAATTTCTCCTTGACAACAGGCAAAACGAAAACCGCACCGAGCGCCACAACAAGGGCAATCACCACTGCGATTGCGCGCGCTCGTATACCGTGGTGAGAGGAAATATGCGTGCTCAATTTCCTACTCGCACTCGTAACGCCCCCGGGTCGATCCTCGCACAAACGTGGCGTGCGTAGCCATAAGCATCTCCGTCAGCCTGGATTTGCTGGAACGTATGGGTTTGCAGTGAGACTTCACGAACACGGTGCATATCCATCGAACCAATCTGTCCCGAAAGCGTTTTATTTTTTGGAGCGCGCATACCTGTCCCAAGTTTGCCGGCAAGAGCCGCCCAACCAAAAATTCCTCCGCGTGTGTCGAGCACAGCCAGCTCAAGCCAACCATCGTCGGGCTTCGCATCTGGGTCAAGAACGAGTCCGCCTGTAATCTCTCCACAGTTGAGGAACATTACCGAACGTGCGTCAGTTTCAACCACGGCGGTATCGTCACCCGCACCCACACGAAGCGAGACATGCATTTTCTTCGCGAATGCAGCAGGGATCGCAGCCTTCACGTACGCAAGCCAGCCAATTTGATCCTTGAGCTGGGAAGACGTGCCTCCCATAATTTCTGCATCGAACCCCACACCCGCAATCACGAGGAATGGATAGTCTCCCGGTTTGGCTAGTTCCCCGGTGGTGTGGTCTCGTCTCAAGGCAGCTTGAAGTTCACCGCCGGCATCATCCTGCTCCGGCACAATCATGTGGCCGAGATCGAGAGCCCGATCGCGCCCAGTTAACGCGATAACCGCCATATCACGCTCGGATTCGAGCGGGAGGTTGAGATTCCGAGCCAGAAGATTCCCTGTCCCCAGTGGGAAAAGTCCCATTGGAACCCCGGTTCCTGCCAATGCGGCCCCGACTTCAGTGACAGTGCCGTCGCCTCCAGCTGCGATCACGACGCTCGCACCCATTTCCAGTGCCTGTTTGGTTTGCCCTGTGCCCGTGTCATCCTCAGTAGTCGCCAACCACACCGGCTCAGGTAGTGAAGCATCCGCAGCGACACGTGCAAGCGTCTGCTTCAAATAAACAAAATCAGCGTTTTTCGTGGGGTTGTACACGACCACAGGCGGCCCATCGAGGGGGACGTGCGGACCTGGAGTAGGGGTATGGCGACCGCGTGAGAGCTGCTTCTTAAATGCTGCCAGGGCAGCCTGGTTTCTCCACGCAGTGAGCAACGCAAATACCGCCACACCAAGCGCAATAAGTCCAATAACGATGCTCCACGTCATAGGTTCTAGAGTACCGCTGAGATGTGTCGCGGTCACGTTCTTAACGCCCCGACGTCGGGCATTTAGCCATCTCGACGTCGGCAGAACGATCCCTACGGCACCGTTACAGAGTGTCCATCACCGGTGCGGGTAGGCGAACACACCCGAAAGAGCCTATTCTTATATTCATGATCGACATCCGAATCCTGCGCGAAAATCCTGAAGTAGTCCGCGAGTCCCAGCGTCGCCGCCAAGCGAGCGAAGCAGTTGTTGACGCGGCCATTGCGGCTGATGAAAACCGGCGCTCGGCGCTCGTCTCGTTTGAAGAGGCGCGTGCGCAACAAAAGTTGGTGTCAAAGTCAGTGGGCAAGGCGTCGCCGGAAGAACGGCCTGCGATCCTCGCACAAGCAAAAGAACTTTCGAGCAAGGTCAAGGAGCTTGAAGCCGCAGCAAACAAGGCCGATGCCGATTTCAACGCCGCGATGTATGCCATCCCGAACCTCGTTGAGGCAAACGTCCCTGAAGGCGGCGAAGATGACTACGAAGTAGTCAAGCATGTCGGTCAAATCCGCGATTTCGCTGCTGAAGGATTCGTCCCCAAAGATCACCTCGACGTTGCTGAAGGTATCGATGCGCTGGATATGGAGCGTGGAACTAAGGTCGGCGGTTCTCGTTTCTACTACCTGAAGGGTATGGGTGCGCGCCTCGAACTCGCTCTACTGACGATGGCCGCAGATCAGGCGCAAGCTGCCGGATTCACGATGCTCACCACCCCAACTCTCGTCAAGCCTGAAATCATGGCTGGCACCGGCTTCCTCGGTGCTCACTCCGATGAAATTTACTATCTCCCTGCTGACGATCTGTATCTCACCGGCACATCTGAAGTGGCACTGGCCGGCTACCACAAGGACGAGATCATTGACCTGTCTGCCGGTCCGTTGCGTTACATCGGATGGTCCTCGTGTTACCGTCGCGAAGCTGGCTCCTACGGACGCGACACCCGCGGAATCATCCGCGTTCACCAGTTCAACAAAGTGGAGATGTTCTCCTTCATTGATCCAGCCGACGCCACCGAAGAGCATGAGCGTTTCCTCGGGTGGGAAGAAGAAATGCTGGCAAAGGTTGAACTCCCCTATCGCGTCATCAACACTGCAGCAGGAGATCTCGGGTCTTCAGCTGCAAAGAAGTTTGACTGCGAGGCCTGGCTACCTACCCAGAATCGCTTCATGGAAGTGACGTCGACATCGAACTGCACCACCTTCCAGGCGCGTCGACTCAATATCCGCCAAAAGCTCGAGAATAAGAACGCTCCTGTCGCCACGCTCAATGGCACACTCGCGACGACGCGTTGGCTTGTCGCATTGTTCGAAAACCATCAGCAAGCCGATGGCACGTTCGTGATCCCGAAAGCGTTACGTCCTTACATGGGTGGCCGCGAAGTGATCGAGCCAGTAGGTCGGGTGTAGTGGCAGGACGTCGCGAACCCGTCGGCCCGCTGCCCACAACCCCATGGCGTGAGGCTCTTGAGGCGGCCCAGCTCCCCAAAGCCGGTCCGGATTTGATGGTTGCCCTAGATATTGACGGCACGATCATCCACCACGATACGTCGCTCTCGCCACGTGTGGCTGATGCGATCCGTGCACACCTCGATGCTGGAACTCACATCATGGTGGCGACTGGTCGTTCGGTAGGCGCAGCAGATATCGTGATGGAGCCGCTGGGGATGGATCGTGGTTTTGCGGTGCTCTCCAATGGTTCAGTTGTGACAGCAGTCGGGACTGAACCAGCAGCTCTCGGCGGCATCGATCTCTCCACACTTGAGCGAGTCCCCAACGAGTACCGCCTAGCGACAATTCCTATGCATTTTTGGCGTACCCATACCTTCGATGCCAGCAACGAAATACGGCTGATCTCTGCCAATATCCCGGGAGCGATTATCGCATTGGAGACTGTGGGTGGGCCAATCCGCCTCACTGAGGAATTCCCGAATGGAGAACTCGCCGGAGTCACTGAAGTGACAGCCCTGGAGGATCTACTGGCTCACCCCATTACCAGTCGATTGACCGTTCGCGTTCCAGAAATGAGCGCGGGCGACTTGCTCGCACACGTTGAGAGCCTCGGTATTACCGGCGTTGAGTATGCAGTGGGCTGGTCAGCTTGGATGGATATCACGCCGGCCGGAGTGTCTAAAGCTTCGGGACTCGAAGATGTTCGTCAAGTACTCGGAATTCCACGTGCTCATACGCTCACGATGGGTGATTCTGGAAACGATTGCGAGATGCTCGAATGGGGTGGACTCGGAATTGCGATGGGGAATTCTTCCGATTATGTGCGTTCCCATGCAAACACAGTTGGCGAATCAGTTGATGATGATGGCGTAGCACAGGTTCTCGAACAGCTTCTGTAGGCTATGACCGCACCTACGCGGGCAATACAGGAAGGTATTTTGGCGTGCCAGTTTCCAAATAGAATGTTTTCCTCTACACTAGGGAAGTCGGCTCGTGTGTACGCGCGTTTCGGCAAAGGAGAGTTGTCAGAGCGGCCGAATGAGACGGTCTTGAAAACCGTTATGCAGTGATCCTGCATCGGGGGTTCGAATCCCCCACTCTCCGCCAAGTCCCCATCTCACACCGGTGAGATGGGGACTTTTCCTTTATTTTCAGCCAATAAACCCGCACAAAAAAAGCCATTCTGCAAGAGCAGCGTGGTAGTCATTTTTAAACAAAATTCCCCACCTATAACCATCTCCGGGGGACACCCTGGGGTACCAAAAATCCTGGCACCCCCAAACTGTCCTAATGAACTCAGAACTGAACATTGATGCTCGAGATCATTATTATGTGACGCCTGCTGGAGATGTCGAGATTCCTCTCGGATATCTTCGTCCCATTCTCCGCGTCTTCCATGATTTCGCTGACGCGTCCGAATTGCTCGAAGAAAATCATTGTCCTTCATAAATAACTTTGAGTGTATACTTCACGCTTCCGTATTTTGGTACCCCTAAAACTTCGTTTTGACTCTGATAGAGGATCAAAACACGATATGAAGGGCGCCAAAATACGCTGGCAGTAAGTAGCACCTCGTTGAGATAACCAACAACGCGATCAACGCAAGGTTCAGGACAACAATGTTTCCGCCAATCGCCCATGCCAGCACAGTGCATATCAATTGCGTTCTTCGAGTAGTGCTGCGCAGAATTTCGAGGAAAAATTTTTCCTGATCATCTCCTTGTATAAAGGGCTAGAGCCATTTCCATGTGTGAGATTCACGTGTTCTGTAGTCCGCAACCACTTTAGGTTTGGCGCTTTGAGCAAATACCCGTTATTCTAGGGGAGTCTGGAGATGTGGCAGAGTGGTCGATCGCGCACCCCTGCTAAGGGTGTAAGGGTCTTAAAGCCCTTCGAGGGTTCAAATCCCTCCATCTCCGCCAAGTCCCCATCTCACATCGTTGAGATGGGGACTTTTCCTTTATTTTCAGCCAATAACCCCACAAAAAGCCATTCTGCAAGAGCAGCGTGGTAGTCATTTTTAAGTAAAATTCCCCACCTTTAACCATCTCCGGGGACACCCTGGGGGTACCAAAAAATCCCGGTACTCCCCCCCCCGAACTCAGTCACCACAAAGTCACCATTTGAGGAAACACTGCGGTGATCCACCGTTCTACCCCTCACCGCTTAATATTTGCCCCGCCAAATCGTTGATTTGGCGGGGCAAACGCACATTCTGTCAAAGAATCAGTTCTTGTGGCGCTTTGAATGATCCTGCATACGACGCCAGGTCATTTGCTCGACACGGCGCTCGCCGGCACGAACCGGGGTAGGCCATTCATTACCTGCAAGCGGCATCGGACACGTACCCCACGGCGTGAAAGCAGCAGGGAAATTCATCGAATAATTGAAATCAACCTCCACCTGGGCGCTTCGCTCACTCAGCGGCTTCTTCCCCGCAATCCATGGCGATTCCACCGGGACAAAACGCCAATCGGCACTTTCCTCACCATTGGTCGGATCATGGAACGTCAGATGGAAACCACCTTCAGGAGTCCCCTCAAGTTGGAAGTGGTGTTCTTCGCCGTCAATAGTGACACCCAAATCTGCAGTCACTTCATACGGGCTGTGGACGTCCTTGCGCGCGGTCGAGCGTTCACCACGAATCGGTTCGTCGAGCAATGTGATTATCGCAGGATAAATTTCACGAGTCGTGTAACCCCATGTCGGCACCCCTTCAAAGCGGGTGCGCACAGGCGAATCTGCACGACGCACTCGGATCGCGTAGCGATTCGAGCGGCGAATGATTTCTGCACGCCACAGCGTGGTGTGCAGGCTCATATCCGAACCTTCATTCTCCAGAACGAAATCCACTTCGCCAACTACCGGAACGCCGTCACGGAACACAGAATCTTTCTCAGTGAAAGTCGCACGCAAGAAATCGCCTTGCTCACCCGACATCACCTGGAACATGCCAGGGAAATCGCGGATCGGTGTGGGAACCCAGTCAATCCATTCGTACGAAATCAGGGTGAGCCAGCCAAATTCTTCGGCAAGCTCACTATTGCGCTGATCGTGCCAGTTCTGCCATTTTTCGGCTCGAGGATCGCGAAGCGACTCCTCCACATTCATCTCAGTCATGGCCCCATCTTATCCGCCAGTTCCAGCGCCCGTCACGCGCTCCTACAGATCACCAAACATGCAAATGAGCGATACGCCACTATTTTCAAATTTGGTTTTCACGCCGAACAGACGTAAACTTTTACCTGTTCGCGGAACAAACGTTTTGAGAACATGCGCCCGTAGCTCAACGGATAGAGCGTCTGACTACGGATCAGAAGGTTGGGGGTTCGAATCCCTTCGGGCGCGCTTTGGCTCGGTGGTTGATTATTCCTGCCGAGCCATTTTTGCATCTATTTTAAATCAGCTCACGACCGACTGTTTTCACAATGCTAATGTTTCGGGCACACATAAATGGGAGCCCGAAACATTAGTAAAAGGCCAGGGTACTAGCTTCACCCACTGATAGCATCCCGCAACGCTTCAACAAAAGCGAAATTCTGGGCCTGTGATGGACACGCAGAACTGAATTCATCAAACGATTTCTGAGTAATGGCGCCCTTGCCACCACCAGAGACGTGACTGATGAATCCGTCAAACCTCTTCGCATCGTCAAACCGCGGATGAGAGAAATCGCCTCTAATAAGTCCACAAAATTTTTACTCTCTTCCTCGGAAATTCTTTGTCCCTTCGCCGTATCTGCAGTGACGAGCGGTGTCACCTTAGCGACGTAGTCTCCGAGATTCTCTTCATTCAGGTCACCCACACCACTGAGTTCCTTAGCACGTGAGATAGTCTGGGCACATTTTTCTTGAGTTTTCCCAAGAACACGCTGAATGTCCTTCACAGCTGACGGGCCAACGAGGTCAAAACTCTTCCCGTTGAGCTTCGCTGTGGAGTATTTTGCGTTCGCATCCACTCCAAGCTGTGTTTGCTCGCTTACTTCAGTTTTCTTCTCAACAACGAGGAACTGTGAAATTCCGCCTCGATACCACACCACACCTACTGCGACAGCTACTACCACAGCGAACGTAAGGATCCCTGTAACAATTTTTTATTCATGGTGTCACCCAATTCCCAACCGATAGCTAATTACGCGCTTGGTTTTTACCCTTTAATTTCAGCCAACCGACGGAGTTTTGCGGGCAAGCCCTCTTCTGTGACAGCACATGGAACCGCAGTCCGCGTTTTCACCGAACAGTATTTCACGATAGAGTCGATTTTTCTGGTGCTAATTTCCGCGAAAGCGCATTTTTCCGAACGTGTAAATTTTCAGAAGACCTTTCGTTCAACGGGTCAACATATGGGACATCTCTTGAGCTAAAAGACGGTGAACGGGTGAGGAAGTTTGAATTATTCGGCACGAAAGTAGTGGAATCCGCATTTTTTGACGGATACAAACCCGAGATTGTCGACACGGAAAGCGTAAAAGACTTTGTTGTGACACACGAACAGGTTGGGCACAAGTTCGAGAATCTCCCCCACCACACTTAAACTTCAAATTCAAAGTTTACATGAGAGTTTGAAGTTATACTTTAAGTGTGGACATCACCAAAGAGAATTTTGTGCCGGTGCTCGAATCACTTCGCTTGCGTCAAGGTGATAGCGACTCGATTGAAGTCAAGCGCGCACAGGGAGGCATCCCTTCCGATATGGGCCGCACGATTGCAGCATTCGCCAATATGCCTGCTGGCGGAACCATCATCTTTGGCGTTGACGAAAAAACAGGTTTCACACTCACAGGGGTCGAGGATCCTGCGTCCCTGGAAGCGGCACTCATCCAGCACTGCAGATCGCAAGTCAACCCAGCTCCCCATATTGAAACTCGCGTTTTCGACGTCGAGGGGAAGAAGATTCTTGTTTTCGATGTGCGTCCGCTTCCGTTCCACGAACGCCCAGCCACTTATCAGGGCATCGCTTATTTACGCCAATCCGACGGCGAGTATCCCATGCAGCCGTGGGAACTGCGAATGATTGAATCAGAGAAATTCAATGCTTTAGAGTCTCGCCGATTCGACGCCGAAACAGTTTCCGGAACGAGTGCGAACGATCTCGTACTGGAGCTCGTCGAACGTTACCTTCGCACTGTTCGTCGGGATTCTCCACGGCTAACAAATCGCTCCGATGAGGAGATCTTGCACCGAACGGGCGTTATATCGGAAAATGGCCAACTTACTTTGGCGGGGTTGTACGGGTTGGGGGACTACCCACAAGGCGCATTTCCAGCGCTGACGGTCACGGCAGCAGTGCGCCTTGGCAATACAGACGAAGAACGAGCAAGGAATCTCACGCATTTCGAAGGGCCGATCCCCGTTCTACTTGACGAACTCATGCTGTGGTGCGAAAGGTCTCTGAATCGCATTCAACGATACAAGCCAAACGGAAAAATGGAAGATGCCCTCGAGTTACCTTTGAGCGCGATTCGAGAGCTTGTTGCAAACGCTCTGATTCACCGTGATCTGAGTCCAAATACTCTCGATTTCGGTAAGAGTATTCAGATTCGACTACACCCTAATAAGTTGATGATTCTCAGCCCTGGAGGACTGCGCGGCGTATCGATTGAGCAGCTCATGAGTCAATCGCATGCGCAGGCTGCGGTGAACCAGACTCTTTATCAGATGATGCGCAGGATGACGAATCTCGACGGCGAGCGAATTATCGAAGGCGAAGGCGGCGGTATTCAACACGTCTTCGACGCCGCGCGCAAGCAGGGCTTGCGAAAGCCGACGCTGGTCAACTCAGGAACGGAGTTCAAAGCTTTGCTGTGGCGGCCAGAGCCCGGGAAACCACTATTGGCAGCTCCCTACAAAGACGCGACGAAGGAAGAAGAAAGTCGCAAGTCACCTGTGCCTCGCCCTACCTCGGAAACTGAGCCAACAAAGAATGAGCCACTGATCATCGACCTCTTACATACGCACGGTGAACTTGCGGCTCAACAGATCGCTGAGCTTTCTGGGCTGACTTTGGGGCAGTTGTACTACGCTCTTGCACACGCGCGAAAGGGCGGACGCATCATCATGGAGGGGTCTCAAGGGAAACGATCAACAATCTATCGACTCCCAAATTAAGCAGCCCGTACTTGCGTGAAATCCACACTTAAACTTCAAATTCAAAGTTTACATGAGAGTTTGAAGTTATACTTTAAGTGTGGATTTAAACTTTAAGTATCGATTTACACTGTGAATGCCACTGACGACGCCATTGCCCGGCTCACGCACGCTTCACGAGACGCGTTCAAGCAACACAATCGTCTCGAAATGAGCAGTGTGAGGGAACATGTCGAGCACTTGAGCCTTGGCCACACGATACGACGGCATCGCACCAAGATCCTTCGCCAATGAATTCACATTGCAACTCGAATACAACACTCGCTGTACGCCTGAACTCTCCAGCCACTGTGCGAGCTCACCGATCCCACGACGCGGCGGATTGACCACCACCAACTGCGGCAACGACGTCGGCGCAGAAACTTCCTGCGACGCCCACGTCATCGCGTCAGCGCAGATAAAGCGCACAGCGTCAGCCATTCCAATCGCATCAGCTCCAGCACACCCTGCATCCACTGCTTCTTGAGAAGTTTCCACACCAATCCCGCTAAAACAGCGTCCTGACCGCTTCGCAGCGCTAGCCAGCGCAAGCAAGAATCCGCCGACTCCGCAATACAAATCCCAAGCCGACTCCACATCGCCACACCACTGAATCGCACGTGAGTACAATTCCTCAGCAATATCAGTATTGGTTTGGAAGAACGACTTCGGCCGAAGAAAAAGATCTACCGGATATTCATCCCAGGTCTGGCCTACCCACAAACGCATCGGCAAAATCGCACGCTCGGAAATCACGATCTCTTCCTCGCCCTCAATGACGGCCTTGCGCTCACTTTGAACGTTGAGGGACATCACGGCCATATTCGGCAGCGCCGCCTTAAGTTCTTCACGCAATTTGAAAAGGATGCCCTGCACTCCTCGCCTGCGTGCAACAAAACGAACCATCAGTTCGCCGCTCGGCGCTTCAACGATAATGAGGTATTTTAACGTCCCTGTGTTCGTTGCCGGTGAATACGGATCCAGCCCAGCGCGCGTAATGAAAGTGCGGAGAGGTTCGATTGCAGTACGGATCCCGGCTGACGGCAATGGGCAATCAGCCAGATCCACACCGGCACCGTCGGAGCCGAGGATACCGAGCTTAGGGTGGCGCACTGAACCTGTCACCACAAGTTTCACTTTATTGCGGAACGCCTCTTTGACGCTTGTGACAGGATCAAGCCATTCTTGGGCATGGATCAAACCACGAGCGCGCAGATCCTTGGCAGCCAGCTGAGAATCGAGAGGTTGTTCAATCCACGAACATGAGTGACATAGACCGTTTTTATAGTCCTCACAGTCGAGAAGCTGCATCACAGTGCGCTGCGAAAGTTCCGCAGTCGGGCGATGGACTGGCCCGCGTGTGAAATCGTGGCGAATGTTGTGCGTCATCAGCAGTGTTATCAGTTCTCTCGAACTGTGTCGTCGCTCGTCACAGGCATACCGGCGTCGCCCTCGGGGAGCGTTCCGTCAGCGAGGAAAGCCTCAAGCACTGGCTGAGCATCGTCGATTCCGACGAAGTGATGCGCATTGAAACCAGCCTGACGTGCCGCTTCGACATTCTCAAGGGTGTCATCAAAGAAGAGAATCTCGCCCGGCTCCGATTCCAAAAGGTCAGCCGCGATTGCGAAGGCCTCCTTGCGTGGTTTAGCTGCACCGATTACTGCCGAGAAAATACGTGGACGGAACTTTGTCAGCCACGGTTGGTCTTCCCATAGCATGTTGAGCGTCGCCATCGGAACGTTCGACAGCAGACCCACCTCAAGGCCACCCTCCGTGAGCTCATCAAGCCAGGCGACCATCTCAGTATCCGGGCGGTTCCATGTTTCGTAGTCTGCACGGGTAAAACCATCGATATCAGGGAACTGAATACCAAGTTCCGTCCCCATGACTTCCAAATACTCCGGGAAACCCCACTTATTTGCATCCAATGGCTCACGGAGCTCACGGTATTTCGCACGGAATTGCTCCGCCGTTACCCCGAACTTGTCGATCTCGACGTACTCTTCGAGAGCAACTTTCTGTTCCTCGGATTGCACCTGCATGAACAGACCCCACAGGTCAAACAAAATCTTTCGCATGGAGTAAGTCTAGCGGGTCAAGCTGAAGCGAACGAAGGCCGTTGCGCTCTGCGCGTCACCTAACACATATCTCTCGACACAGAGATTGTGAGTGGTTTACTTGCGCCAAAAACTTGTGGTGTCAGCTTTCTGAACAATTTGGAATTCGATCACGCGTCGCAACAAATCCCATGGCACAGGTTCATCCCATCGGAGCCGGACCAAACGAGTCCCGTGAGAAAGACCTGCAGCCTCGAATTCTTCAGCAAAATGCTCCACACCCTCCCCTTCTGGAGCAAATGCCAGATGCTCACGAGCAGGAGAAAAGCCGATAATAAACGTGCCATGATCAGTAAACATTGGCTGGCGCCACGCAAAGCGGAATCCGAGTTGCGGGAATTCTTTCTTCACCCATTGAAGAACCTCAAGAGCGCGCTGGCGGTTATCCTCCACGGGGATTGTGGCAAGCCAGTCAGCAAAAAAGTGGTCCAGTGGCTCATCGCCCTGCGCAATGACGGTTGCCATCAATTCTCCTGTTCACGAAAGGGCGCTTGTCTGCGCCGCTCTGATGAGAAATCCTAGCTGATATCTCCACTGTGCCCTAGCGTCGTCGGCAACATATTGACTATTTGCGCGGCTTGGCTCTGCGTGTTGGCGTCGCTTCAAGCGGATTCTCTGGCCACGGATGACGCGGGTAACGCCCACGCATCTCGGCCCTGACCTGTTGATACGATCCAGCCCAAAAAGACGAAAGATCGGATGTCACGGCCAGTGGCCGGCCTGCGGGAGAGAGAAGTTCGAGCGTGACAGGCACGTTTGCCTGTCCACCGACTCGAGGTGTATCAGTCCATCCGAATGCCTCCTGGAGCTTCATTCGAACTGTTGGGTGAGTTCCTTCGTAGTACACACGAGCCGACCCCAGCGGAGTGTCAATGCGTTCCGGCGCGAGTTGATCGAATTGGGAACCTTGCGGCCATGGAATCAATTGACGCAAGCCCGCTGCAAGATCTGGATGGGGGACTCCGAGATCTAACCATTGCGGTGCTCCCTCAGCCAACGCACGATCGGACACATCCGGCCACGGATCACCTAAGCACTCGTGGAGAAATGCGAGTCGAGACCGCAGTGACACTGCGCGTTCATCCCATTCCAGCACGCCGACGCCGGTGCGTCTGATGTGGTCATACCTTGCCTGACAGGCAATCTGTGCAGAGACAGCAACACTTTTCCGCGAAAGCTCGATCGCCCCAAGGGAGTGAACTTCCCATGCGCGCACTGTCGAACCGTCAACTTCAGTTTCAATGCGCGTGTGGCACATTTCCTTGCCAGCTTCGATGGCACATTCGGCACTGAGAGGAGCCGCGCAATCGATTATGGCGTCGGATCGTCCTTGACCTCGATGCAAGGCTCCGACGGCGAGCCACTCTTGTCCAGCTAGCGCAGAGGGCGTTGGCAAGACAGCACCGGTTCCGCTAGCTAGAAGGTATCCGGAGCCACGACGTCGGGCGATCCACCAGGGATAGGCGAGAGCGAGGGTTGCGGCGACTCCTTCGTCGGCGGCCTCGGTGTTGCGAGTGCGCGAAGCAGGCGCAGCAGTTGTTTCCAGACGTCGAACTTCTCGATGATATTCTGCCGCGTTCACGCCTCCCACGCGCGCTTTTTTATCCGAACGCTCGAGCGCAGCCACCGCGTTGGGAAGATCAGAACCGTCAGGACGCACACCCAACCCCAGCGCGGCTGCTGTGCGCACAGCGATATTGCCGAATTTCGGCGTACCATCAATCACCGCTCGCGCAATCGATGGTGACATTGGAATCGTAGAAAATGCGCGGCCTCGATTCGTTACGTGGCCTGAGTGATCCACGGCTCCCAAAGCACGAAGTGTCTCGATTGCGGCAGCGAGGTTCGCAGTTGGTGGTAGATCGAGGAGTCGTAACCCCTGGAATTTGGGGGCACCCCAGCATGCACTCATCAACGCGTGATCTGCCACATCACTCATGGTGATTTCTGGCTGGGCAAAAGCAGTGGCTGTGGCAAACGGTAAACAGCGATATGCCACACCTCTCCCGAGTCGCCCGGCATGCCCTGAACGTTGTGTCATGGTAGCTCGATCGGCATGAACGGTCACAAGGCCACCGATGCGTGATCCGGGGTCGAAACGGGGTTCACGTTTGAGCCCGGAATCCACCACCACGCGCACTCCTGGAACTGTGAGCGCAGATTCAGCAATCGATGTTGAGACAATCACGCGGGCTTTACCCGGAATCAACACACGGTCTTGATCACGCGGATCCATTTGGCCGTGCAACTCATCAACCGGCAGTGGGCCGCCCGGGCCCACTGCCGGCACGTCCCGTAACATACCAGCAATTTCGCCTACTTCACGTACACCCGGGGCAAAGACAAGAATCGATGAGTCTGGCACAGTCAGCACTGATTGACTCGCTTCTCGGACAGTACTCGCCACATGCCGAAGAAAATCTCGTTCCACAATAATCGCGCCACTTTTCGCGGCACCAAGAGCGCGCGGACCAACACGCTCATGAATCTCGACGTCGTGCAAAGCCCCTGGCACGTCCACTACTTCGCCGTCGATCAGTTTCCCTACTCTCTGTGCATCGAGGGTTGCTGACATCACCACGATCCGCAGGTCGTCGCGGAAAACATCTTGAACGTCCAGAGCGAAAGCACACACCAGATCCGTATCCGCATCACGTTCATGAAATTCGTCAATGACGACTGCGCCCACACCCTCAAGCGCAGGATCGTCGAGCAACATCCGCATCATGACACCGGGAGTGACAAATTCAATTTGCCGACCTGCATGGGTCTCTCCTCGTACTCGGAAGCCAACACTGTCTCCCACACTCTGTCCACACAAATGAGCCACACGCCGAGCACTCGCCCTAGCAACAATTCTTCTCGGTGACACCACAAGTACTCGCCCGTGAACCATCGTGGCCAGGAGCACCGGAACGAGAGTTGTTTTTCCCGAACCTGGGGGAGCACTGACCACAAAATTCCGCCGAGTGGCACGCATTGCCGCCAGGCCATCCACAACGGGGAGAGCCGGCGGATTATTGATCAAATTCTTGAGCGTGTCCACGCGCCTAGTTTAGCGGGCGAGCAAGGCACTCACCTTCATGCAGGCTGAATAATTGCCTTTGCTGCGGCCACCACAGCTGTCTTCACACCGTCGAGTTCACAACCTTCGTCGAGTTCGCCCATGCCAGCACGCAAAAGCGCAGTCAGCAACGGAACCACGATGGCGGGGTCAGCGCCGTCGATTTTTTCGACGGGTTCAGCGATAGAACTGGCAAGCATGGCGTGGAAATCTCGGACGAGCTCTGGGCCGTGGACAGGCTCCTCCATCGTCACTTTGGAACGAGTACGTTGTTTGCGTCCGTTTTCTCGGCTCAACGCTGCTTTTTCAGCCACTTTGCGGCGTGACATCTTCGCGCCCTTGTGCCCCATCACACCCATCAGCCAGCGGTGGCCGGTTTCCTGAGCAAGATCCAGGGCAACCGCCAAATATGTCAGCAACTGATCGCGTGGATCCTCAACGTCTGCCAGCGCCTGACACACAGCATTTTTCCAGCGCGGAATGTAGCGCACAATCACGTGTTCACGCAGGTCATCGACAGATTCAACGTAACGATAAATCGAGTTGCGTGCGATTCCCGCACGCTGTGCGACGACGCCGGCGGTGAGGTGTTCGACGCCCTGGTTACGCAGCACTTCTTCAGCTGCGTCCACCAGTTTTTCGAACATGTTGTCATGGTGCTCTTTCACCGTCGCTGCGGAAATTTTTGGCGACACAAGAGGCTCCCTTCATGAGTTGACTGTCCACAATATATCGAATTTACGGTGATGGCGTGCGGCTTTTCAGACTTTGACATCCGCCGACGCCGGGGCATCTCTCGTGCTAATGTGTCTCGTTTACTTCCTGCCGCGCATCGAGCAACACTACATCTTCGAGCGTGACCAGTTGAGACGCAACCGCATACTCGACAAGCCGCGAGCGCCTGTGCATCGCATGTCCAGAAGAATCACTTTTCAACCCGCGCACGCCAATCGCTGCGAGTTTGTCACACACGTTATCGAGCTTGCGGTTGAACTTCGTCTGTGTCCACCCCAACCTGGCGGCGGCAGCTGCAGAAGTGGGGATATCTGAGGAACCCGTTCCGATCCGAGTCAGCCACGGCTCTGCGAGCGCAACGATCAGCAGCTTCTGAGACGGAGTGAGGATCACTTGTCCAACGGTAGTTTGGCCGACGTCGTCAGTCCCTGTGTGAATTGTTTGATAGACAGATTGTGGAATCGTCAGGTCAATTTCATAAGTGGTCGGTCCTGCCGTAAAGACAAGCGACATTTTTTGCACAACCAATGGCAGTCGCGTCCCTGGCCCCACCCATGACTGTAGCTGTCCACTTGATTCAGCTACAGTGACTGCAATGCGTGAACCCACGTTGGATAGCCACCACATCCCGTCCTGGTAAGACAGCTCAAGAAAATGCCGATGTAAGAACGGGTTGTCCTCGATCGCAAGATCTCCCACTCGTCCAATGACAAACACTTGACCAGGCATGACATGGTAGTATTCGCCGGAAAAGTCAATCTCCAAAGATGGATGATTATGCGTTTCCATCCCTCTCCTTTCTCCTTAACGCGCAATACACAATGAAGTAGGCTCAGACTCCTGCCCATTGGCAGCCAGCGCTGAAACTTCGATGCAGGTGGCAGTCTCACCGGCGTCAAGTTCCACTGAGGGCTCAGTGACCGTCAGAAGTTTCCCTCCATTTTGAGGTTTGACGATGAACGAAAAACCTTGCGCATCATCCCAAGTGAATGTCACTTTCGTGCCGTTAGTGTGCGCTTTGAGCCCTGTCACTGGCGGTACGTACTGTCCGATTGGATCAACTCCAGTTGTGTACGAATCGCTTTGAGTCGGTTCCACTGTACCGCCACCGTGAGTAGCCAGTGCAAGACCACCGATCATTGACACCACACCGACGCAGAACATGAGCGCAATACCTGTCCGACGTTGACGACGACGCTCTTTCGCCGTCAGCGGGCGTGCGCTCAGACGTTTCTTCACGGCTCCAGCCTGTCTAACAGTCATCGGCAGTGGTGTTGTGGCTGGACCGAAGTCGATGCGGCGCACGGCGGCACGTGTCGCGTCCTCGTCGAGGATAGTGCCAGCTGTTTTGTCACCGTCGCGCACATAGCTGGGAACGTCGATGGCAGTGACATGCTCACCGACTTTTTCTTGAATCGCTGCTAATGCGTAGGCAAAGTCGAGTGCAGATTCAAAACGTGATCCGGGGTCTTTCGCCATCGCCGTCGCCAAGGCACGATCAAGTTCTGCAGGAAACGCATCGCCCAGTGAGGGAACTGGCGCATTGAGCACTCGAGTAATAGTGGTCACTTCGCGGTTATCGCCACCGGGCAAAGTAAAGGGTGCGTGGCCGATGAGAGCTGTGTAGATCGTCGCAGCAAGCGAATAGATATCTGCACTCGGACCAACTGCTTCTTCGCCTAGAGCCTGTTCAGGTGGAGCCCACGGAGCTGAAAATCCAATAGCGGGCGTTACAGGCTCATCAGTGGCGTAAGCGATCCCAAAATCAGTCAAAACAGGGGCGCCGTATGCAGTGTAGAGAATGTTTGCAGGTTTAATGTCTCGGTGAACGACCCCAGCGCGATGCATCGCATCAACTGCAGTAGCAAGCTGAATCCCCAGTTCGAGCGCTTTCGCAATCGATAATGGTTTTTCTGCAACACGTTTCGCCAGCGACGGTGCAGGACAGTATTCCATCATGAGGTACAGTCTGCCGTCACGGGTTTCACCTGCTCCAAAAACATTCGCAATATGAGGGTGCCCGCTCACTCGTGCCTGAATATCAGCTTCGCGGCGGAATGCTTCTTGACGTTCAGGATCAAGACCGCGCTGAGTAACTTTCACCGCGACCTGTCGTTTGGGTGTCGATTGCTCGTAGAGATAGACGTCGGCAAATCCGCCTGAAGCAATATAGTCAATGTAGGTGGCACCCTCAATCACCGGTGCGGACGCTGGTTTCCTCATTGCTCCATTACCTCGATCCTCACTCCGTCCCCAAGATCAAGAACATCGCCGTCGAACAGACGTGTGGCCGTGGTAGTGGAGATACGAAGAGGCTCAGCGCCTTGACGTAATAGGTACGTGCCATTTCCACTTTCAAGATCGATGACACGCAAAGTCCAGCCCGCAACAATCACGGCGGCATGAGTACGCGAGACCTGTTTATTGGGACTGGGGACTTTGAGAAGTTTCGGGCATTGTCCGTCCTTGCGAGCTGGGTCTCTCCCAATCACCACATCACGCTCAATACCAATCTTCGCACCTGTGTTTGTCAGGAGATATCCGAGTACGGGCGGATCGATCCACTGCGTTGCTTCGCCGACGTTGGCTCCGCAGATCCGGCAAGACACCGACGTCGGCGAGTTTGGATGACCCAAGAGGCAGCGAGCGGCAAGCACTTGTCCGCCATGAATTTTGTGCATTCGAGATGTCTGAGCTGATGCTACGGAACGCACTGACAGCGGAGGTTCAGGCAAAGCCACGTGAGGGCGTTGGGAGGCTACCTCCTGAAGCGATTGCGCATCCATTTCGCGATAAAGATCGCCAATCGCCTCATGATCGAGAGTTAATGCGAGACAATCATCGCCAGTGCGAGGAGATGGCCTGAGCGTGAAATCAATATCGATGCCCTGTGCTCTGACAACCCCCGATCTGAATGGGTAGCCAGTACCTGCGTGAACACCGAGGCGGAATTCGCCAATGGGGTGTCGACTTTCCTTCCATAAGTCGAGATGATGTACCGGACAAATTTCTTCACCCGCATACCTCACTGGTATCTTTCCGCGAATCGCTACCCGCACCTCGTCACCCTGATGAACGACGAGGCAAAACTCGGGCATCGACACAGTGTTCCAGGATCGCCGGATTAGCTCGAGAATTTGATCGAAACTCACCCCCATCGCCAGTGCCCGGTAAAACTCGCTGATGTCGTCCTGAGTCTGAATCAACAGCGCACCTGTGGGAGAAATTGCGGCCAGCGCCTCTCCTTGATACCAGTAACCGCGCATCAATCTGCTACCTTTCCCGGCATTGAGTTCTTGTCCACACCACACGTACTGATGACGTCTACTACCACAGCGGAAGCATTGTCACTTGTCCCTTCTTCGAGTGCTGTTTGCACCAGAGCGGACGCTGTAGCTTGAGGATCTAAACCCACATTGAGTACATCCGATATTTGTTGCGGCGTGAGCGTAGCGCAGACACCGTCGGTACACGCAAGGAATCGGTCTCCCGCGGCGAGCTCAACTTCAAAGTAATCCACACGACGATCGGGTGAGCCTGCACCAAGGGCTCGAGTGATGATATTGCGTTGGTGTGAGCTTCGTGCCTCATCCTCACTGAGCACCCCTTCATCCACAAGCTCTTGGACAAAGGAGTGATCTTTCGTGATCTGAAGAAGGTGACGCGACCGGGAAATATATGTGCGTGAATCCCCCACGTTAAAGATGAGAGCGCGTGGTGGATGAGCCTCGATAAAGACAACGCCCGACACGGTGGATCCGGGCGCCTTTCCCCGATGTTCAAGGTGTTCGACGTCGGCGCGTGCAGCGCTCAACGCATTATCAATATCGGTTACTGCCCGCACCGTGCCCACCTGACCAAGGGCATTAACCACGGCAGCCGAGGCTGCAGCCCCACTCGAATGTCCGCCGACGCCGTCGGCGACTGCGAAAACTGGCCACTGCACGAGCGCGCAATCTTCGTTTTCCTCACGTACTCCTCGATCAGATGCGACACCGTGAACTGTCTGAATCATGTTGTCCTCCGGTTCTTCCAGCCGGCCAAGGACAAGGCTCGACGGATTTTGCTGCGCGGTGAATTTTCTGCCAGCTGTTGGTGAGCACGGATATTGAGTGCCCATGCCTCGTTCGACTGTTCGGCGTCAAACACATGGTCAGAAAACGCTGCCTCATCGGCAACTCGCGCCAAGGACTCGAACGTGTTCGCCTCGCCTTTACTCGTCGCGTCCTGCAACTGACACGCGAGTTCACGCCGGGTTCCCGTGCTCACAGAGTATCCGGCATCGTGGGCGCTGGACACGATGTCTTCCCATGCTCCGCGGATCTGCCCGGCCACATCGCCCCTCGTTCGTAGGGTACGCCTCCAGTGCCACTTGCCGAGAAGAATGACAGCAAACGGGCTGAGCAACACGATGATGCCACATCCTGATGCCATTACTGTCCACCCCCACCAGGCTGACACCTGATGCTGATCAGGATCAATCGGGTCTGCAACTTCAGGCTGAAATTGGGCGGGATCTTTTTGAGCGGACGGAGGCTGTAGGACTCGCGGAGCTGGATCTGGGTCGGCCTTGGGCAATGCAGTATTGAAGATTTGGTCACGATCGGGTGTCGGATCGAAAGGCACCCAACCCGACTCTGCGAAAGCGATCTCAACCCAGGCGTGAGCATCTGCTCCCCGGATCTCTAGCGTGCCACCAGAATTTTTCTCCGGGTAAAATCCCACTACCACACGCGCAGGTAGCCCAAGAGACCGTGACATCAACGCCATGAGAACGGAATACTGCTCATCGTCGCCCACTAATTGGGGCGCATTGAGCATATCGGCAATTCTTGACGCTCGGTGCCCGGGACGGCCAAGCCGGGGACTCTTCGGATCGGAATAGTAGCTTTCATGGAGGTACTTTTCGATGGTTCGCGCAGCTGTGATAGGGTCTTTCGCATTTCCCGCAATCTGGCGCGCGAATGCCTCAACTTTTTCCGGAACTGCTGTCAGTTTCGGCAGATCAATAGCTGCAACTTTCTGTCCGGCTAGCACTTTGTCCGACGTCGCTGGGTGAACTATTTGAGTCGTCACGATCCGATCACCCTTCGCCAGTCCTTCCATCGCGACGGCGGTGCGTCCGTGCTTCCAGTACGCCAGTGACGCATCGAGATGGTGGGCATTCGGGCCATGAAAAGTAATGTCGGTCAGTTCACCGCTCATCGGCACCCACACACCACGATAATTGTCAATATCAAGAGTGAGTTTTTCCTCCTCTGCTCCCACAGGAGCAACAGAAATTGGACGTCGTGGGTGCGAAAATCCCTGTCCACTGTTTGGACTACCAATCGAGTAAATGATTCCGTCGTAATGATTCAAAGCAGCCAGACGTAGCCGTGACCCTGGACGCAGCCCTGTCACCGTGAACATGACATCATCTTTCTTGGTGTCAACATAGGAACGAAATTGCGCCAACGGTGTGGGAACATCGCGGGCATCAATGCGGGCGTTGACGTACTGGCGCGCAACGATTCGCGGCCCGGTGAACAATGGAGCAGTTCCCAGTGCGATGGCAAGAGCACAACAGATCATCGCCAGTCCACCGGTAGCTGCTCTGTGTATCAATGCGGACGGATCCCCGACGGTGGTCTCTCCGGCTAAAACACGGCGTCGGAAAGAAAGATACGTGACCCATATGACGGAAATGCCACCTCCGAGCGCCCCAACCCACGGGTGGTCTCCGGCTCGGACACCGAACCCCATCCCGATCAGTGCGTGTGCCGAGATGGGAAGGAGTGCCCATTCGCTGTGATGGTAGCGCAGAGTCGCAGAAATCGCGCCGAGACCCGCGATCACGCCCACCACGTAGGGGAGAACACTCGGCCCCACATAATGTGATGCCGGGGGAACCAGAGTGAGTAAATCTTTCCAAGAGGTCACCGCCTCGACAGCAAGCGTTTTGAGTGAGAGCGGAGTCGGGATCACTGCTCCCACACCGAGCTGTGGTACAGCATAGACAGTGCCGAAGAGGAAATATCCTGCAACAGCAAACATCAGGGGCGGGAAGACACCCGCACCCAAAAGGTAGGAAATCCATGCAGCAAGTGAGCCAACAGCAGCACCCCCAAAAGCGGCGATGAATCCCGAGTAATCACCGAACACGTCCGCGTGAAACACAGATGCCAGGCCTAGGAGAAAAATCACGATCAGCGCATTTTGAACATTACGCGGTTTTGGTTTCATTTCACCGCTTTCGCAAAGGCCAGTGGCGCATCTGCCAACTGAGCAATGGTGAGCACGCACATGCGATCAAGCTGCGATAGTGCAGTCTCTTTCCCTGCACGAACCACAATCGAGCGCACAGAGTGGGGAAGTACACTGAGCGTGCGCCGAAGCTCCTCGCGCGAAACTTCCGTCGAGGTCACCAGCATACAAATGGACACCGAGGGCAAGCAGGAAACCGCAGTAGCGACGTCATCCTCCAATGAGGATTCTAAGCGCGGCTGGATCACCGCCAACGAATCCATCAAGTCCACGGGCGTGGAATCAGCAAGGATCTGTCCAGCCCACACAATTTTGACGAGCCGGCTCTCACTCAGTTCCGCCGCCGCAATGGATGCCGCAAGCGAAACTCCAAGTTCAAACTCATCTGCATCAGTCCAGTGGCGAAGATCAGAATCAAGCACAATGAGCATATGGGATCGTCGAGTGTCATCAAATTGACGAACCATCAGTTGCCCAATGTGCGCACTAGTTTTCCAATGGATAGCCCGCTGTGCATCTCCTCGAACATAAGGGCGCAATGCACGGAATGACACGTCTGAACTCGTCATTTCACCGCTTGATCGTCCCTCAACATCGTGCAAGAACCCCAGAGCGTGAACATTTAATGGCACGCGTAGGGGATGGACAAAAAATGTTTCTTTGTCCGATAGCAGTTCACATGCATGAACCAATCCCAAAGGATCGCTCCGTACGGAACTCACTGGACCGATCGTGACCATTCCTCGACGCTTGGTGGGAATCGTAAAAATCTGTTCATGCTCAGCCCCGGGATCGAGACGAGGGACAGCACAGATGATCACGTTCTTTCCAACGGGAAGTTCAAGCCACGTTGCACGCGAAGTACGCGAACTCATATTGCGCACTTTGACCACACCCACACCACTTTTGCCAACAATTACGCGTGTCGTTGTTAGCACAAGTCTGGCGTCTAATGTGTTCTTCCCAAAAGAAGCGATCCCACCAAATGCCACGAGCACGATGGTAAATATCCCCATGCCTATGAGTTCAACCCAACCCAAGGCGATCCCTACGCTCCACCCAAAGAGTGATGCGAGTACCATTCCCCAGCCTAACGGGGTCAGTCTTCTCACGGCGCTGACACCTTCGTCATCGCGCGCTCAAGCACCAGTTCAGCCGTTGCGCCTGAGAATTGAGCGTCGGCATCAAGCACAATACGATGTTTCCACATGTGGTTCACTAGTGACAGAACATCGTCGGGAATCACGTAATCACGCCCGTCAATACCCGCCCACACTTTTGCAACACGAACCATCGCCAACGCACCACGTATCGATACACCGAGTCGAGTTTCAGGATCCTCGCGAGTAGCTTGCGCAAGTGCCCACACAAATTTGAGGATGTCATTCGAGGCGTGAATTTCTGCTGCGGCTCCAATCATCGCGCTAACAGTTTGAGCATTGACCACCGGCGTCAACTCAGCCACACGATCAGCCACGTTCGCGCCAGCAAGTACTGCCACACCGACGTCGGGCGATGGAAAACCCACCTGAATTTTCATCATGAAACGATCCAACTGAGCCTCAGGCAAAGGATACGTTCCCGCCTGCTCAATTGGGTTTTGGGTCGCAATCACCATAAATGGCTGTGGAGCAGGATACGCAGTGCCATCAACAGTGACATGCCCCTCTTCCATCACTTCTAACAATGCGGACTGTGTCTTGGGCGAGGCTCGGTTAATTTCATCGGCGAGGACAACCTGAGCAAAAATCGGTCCGGGATGGAAAGTCCATTCTCCTGTTCTTTGATTAAACATCGTCACACCCGTAATATCCGAGGGCAAAAGATCGGGAGTGAACTGAATGCGTGACGATGACGCCTCAATCGATGCCGCTATCGAACGCGCTAAGGCTGTTTTCCCAGTTCCTGGTGAATCTTCAATCAGCAGATGTCCACGAGCCATCATGGCCGTCAGCGCTAGACGAATGACGTTCTCTTTTCCCATCAACGCATGTGAGACGTTGGTGAGAATCGCATCAAAGTTTTGCGCGAAGTCATGCACACTCATTGTGTCGTTCATCGTTTTTCCTTAATCAATCTGCAGTGGACGAGAATTTGCTGGTGCCGAAGCACCGACGTCGTTGTACAAAACAACTTGGAATTGATGTGCCACACCGCGAGTTCTCGCAGGCATACGGCACACAGATCCAGGAGTGCATCTGACTTGATCGCCTTGTGTGAGATCGGTGATCACCGCCGCCCGGAGCGAGGATCCTCCCAATCCGCCTGGCACGAACGATACGAGAGCCGTGTGCCCTTGAAGGACCGCCGTCACTTGGCGTGGGGCGTCAGGGACATCAATAGCATCGAGATACACGGTTGAGGAAACATCACGTGACGCATCACCTGTGGCATCGCGGAGCGTATATCGAACCACAAACTCACCCACCTGTGTCGGAGTGACCGTCAAACGCGTTCCCGATGCTGCCACGCGCACTGCCCTACCGCCGTCGGCTGAAACGATCCGAGGCGGATCAGGAAACGGATTGCTGACAAGCGCGCCGATATCGATCGTGACGCTCTGTCCGCGTCGTACTTGCCGAACAGTCGTTCCCACCGAGAGACGAGGAGCCGCGTGCTCGATAACCGACACGCTCACGTTTCCCGACGTCGCTGCTTTGCCATCGCTGGCAGCAATGCGTATCGTTCCGGCACGGCCTGCGCGGACACCAGATTGAGCGTCGATGCGTAACGTGTGCCCAGTGAGCTGAGCAGTGATGCCGGGTGGAACCGATTTGATCGTATAGGCCAGCTGATCAGCGTCTGGATCGTGTGCAATCGTCCCCAAGTCCAACGACATCCCCTCACCGCCAGAGACAATCTGCACAGCCGCATCGCCAACAACCGGAGCATGGTTATCATCGCGAATAGTGACGGGGATCGAAATCGTGGCGCGTTTACCCGACGCACTCACCACCCCCACGCTGACAGAGGTATTTCGCGTGCCGTCTTTTGATGCAACGATAGTGAGGTTCTTTCCGTGGCCTCGGGCAGTTATTCCTGTTCCGGGAGTAACCTGCCCATCGATCGTCACATCTGGATCAATGTAAGCATTGATATCCGATGTCAGGCTTTGCCCTGGACGAAGGGAGATGACAGCTCCACGAATAAGGTGAGGAATCTGGTCATCATGTGGAACAGAAGAACGATTGTCCAACCCCGGCACCCACACCACTGCCGAGCCGCTCAGCCCGTCGGCGTCGGTGACGGTGTAAAGCACTGGGCGAGGTGCAGGTGAGAGATCGATGAGAAGCCGATGGCCACGGACTTGCGCTGCAGGATCCGACGTAGAGACCTTCAGTTGCGATGCTGCTCCGTCCGGATCGCGATCGTTACGCACAACATCGACGGTGATCTGCTGCGGCGTGCCTGTCACCTGAGGGAAATCGTCAGCCGGGATCGGAGCAAGTTTGGGTGCGTCCGGATTGACGATGACAGTCAGGAGACCCGTCGCACGACCACCTCGTGAATCCACAACATCATAATGGACAAGGTACATTCCGGGCTTCTCCGGCGCAGTGAAGGCGAGCTGCCCACCGCTTTTCTCCGTGACAGCCACGTCATTCTTGTGCGAATGCGCAGTTCCGACAGCGAGCGCAATCGGATCGAAATCCGGATCGACATCGTTCGCCAACACCGGAACTTCTACCTGCACTCGCGGACGCACGGTGACCCGGTCAGGTCCCGGAATC
This sequence comes from Arcanobacterium sp. (ex Cirak et al. 2026), assembly GCF_053585065.1. NCBI lineage: Bacteria > Bacillati > Actinomycetota > Actinomycetes > Actinomycetales > Actinomycetaceae > Arcanobacterium > Arcanobacterium sp. (ex Cirak et al. 2026). The sequence continues at coordinate 214,260 of NZ_JBQJCE010000001.1, read as the reverse complement.
GGAGCCTGGTTGTGGTCAGACGCCGGAGCGATCCCCACTCTCACGCGTGCTTGCGCGCTCTTACCCCCGCGATCGGTTACCTGATATGTAAAAACATCAGTTCCGGCAGCATCAGCATGTGCTCGATAAGTGATCGTGCCGTCCGCCTGAGCTGTGGCGACACCGAGTTTTGCTGAGTTATCAATCGATGTGAGTTGGACGGAGTCTCCATCAGAGTCGATTCCATTCAGTGGTACTTTGATCGTTACCTGACCGCCCGCACGTGTGCGTGCCACCAGATCAAGAGGATTAGGCGCCGCATTCTGTCCCGAGGCAAGAATACGGAGATTCACACGCGCCTGAGCACTTCGCCCATGCTCATCAGTGACCGTATACGCAATTGCATACTGCCCAGGTTTTCCCGCTTTCACACGGACCTCGTGTTCACTGAAAAAGATCTCGCCAGCGTCGGCGGGAATACTGCTGACACGCGTCACTTGTAAAGCGTCGGGGGCGATATCGTTTGCGATAACGTCCACAGTTCCCACATCACCGGAACGAACCGTGAGAACGTCATCAACCGCAATAGGTGCTTCATCGCGTGTCGATCCGCCGGGGATCACCACGATCGTGCCTTGCGCACTCGCTTTGCCATTGGAGACAGTGTATGTCAGGCGAGCTGGAGCCGTGAGCCCTGCATCCGCACTCATGCGAACGTATTGCTGCCCCATCGCGAGCGCGCTCACGCCTGTCGGAGCGTGAACATCCGTCACAGTCAATACACCTGATCCGGGATCCCAGTCATTGGCAAGCGGATCAATCAGGGCTGGCTTATTGCCTATTACTGCGAGGTCAGTTTCTGGGATCGGAACACCGTCCTGGTGGGCGTCAGTAACATCAACACGTACCCTGCCTACTGCAGAATTCTTTCCGTCAGTTATCGAATAGGTGAAGTAAAACGTCCCTACACTCGATGCTTCAAGGCTGACATTTCCGCTGGTAGGATCCATATTGGCGACAATCCCTTGGGGAATCTCTCCCAGTGACACGAGTCGGAGTGGGTCACCATTAGGGTCGACGTCGTTGGCTAACGGCGAGAAGACGGTCGAGTTTCCCAGGGGTAATAAGACGGAATCGGCATTCGCCGTCGGGGTGACTTCGCCAGAGGCCACCTGAACCGTAAGCACCCCATCACCCGTCAGCGATCCGTCCGAAACGGCAATGGGCACAGATACTGTGCCTGCCGCATGGCCAACGTTCGCCAGTTCAACTGAACCGGTGCGATTCCACGTAATGTTGAGCTTATCCGCCTCACCCACGTTCGCTAAGTAGATCGGATCTCCGTCAGGATCGATCCAGTCATCAAGCACTTGCGTACTGGTACGACCTTCAGGGGCTAGATGCGTCAACGCTGCGACAACTTGACGTGGCGGAAGATTCTGTTCCGTCGGGTGAACGGTGATTGCTACGGTGGCCTGCGCACGTCCCCCTCGCCCGTCGTTGACTTCGTAGGTAAAAGTTGTCCTTCCCGACGCCGAAGCCGGAGTGTCGATCTGGAAGGCTCGCCCCGCGCGGATGGGAACGACTTGTCCGAAACTCGGTTCTTTAAGAAGAGACACTGTCAGAACATCGCCGTCGGGATCTGAATCGTTGAGAAGGACAGGCAATGTAGTGACCTGGCCGGCACGCACACCAAAGGCATCGGGCTCGACCAATGGCACGCGGTTGTGCGTGCTTGTCTGAGGATTAGCTGGCTCATTCAACTGCGAATGAGAACGTTGGTCGGTCTTTTCCGGAGTGTTGTCGTCAGTGAGCGTTGTGTCCCAGTCATCAACAATCTGCATGTTTTTATCTGGTAGCCACACACGCCCGCTTGCTGTGTCATTGAGGACAATGGCATCACGGTTGGTGCGGAATACAGCGGCTCGTGAATCACGCAACGAATCGTTTTGCTTCACTTGGTCGTCCTGGCGGCCGGGACATTCACGCATGTAGACGCCCGTACCTGACCACGCACTGTAGGCGCATCCCTGATGAAAAACGGGACGGGTGGGATAGCCCGATCGGCTCTCACGGCCAGAGATTTTCGCCGGATACGTTTCAATACGCGCTGTCTGAAGGTTCACTTCAATCAGTTCTTTATCGCTGGCGATCAGGGCAAAATCTGCTTGTGGCCCAGGAAGCTGGAGAGCAAGATTCTCGCCGCTGATATGCGCCTGACGTTTCGCTCCATCGATATAGAGCATTCCCGACGTCGTATCTAAGACTAGCGAGTGATCTCCCACGGCACTGACCTGAAGGGTGTGGTCATATCGGATGTCGTTCGGCAGGACATTGTGCTGATCGCCGGCAATCCATTTGCGAGTGATCGGTGACGCTCCGTGGAGAGCTCCAGTATCGGTGAGAACCACATCTCCGTGAGGCAACGACGTCGCTACGACAGTGTCATGTGTTCCCAGACGTGCGGCTTTGTCCACCTCTGTTTTCCACACAGTTCCTGACGTCGGATCATAGGAGGATACGTAACCTCCACCGAGTGTGGAGACGCTTGCCTGAGATAATGACGTTGATTTTCCGAAGGTTGATGACGCGGGATCAACCATCGCGATCGAGCGGGCGTTGAGATCGTGGAACAGTACCTCATCACCTTGCTGTGCCACGTCAAACGCACCTGAGGGGGTGCGAAGTTGGGCATCTAACGTCATCGACGGGTAGTTCACATGACCAACGATGTGACTGCGAGTATTCGTGACCCACACGCCAGAATCGGTCAAATCAACGTGTTGAACTGGAATTCCGCCATGCCACACGGCTGCAGTAACCCAGGCTGCCAAAAGAGCGCCACCTGCAACAAGTGACGCAATTTGTTTTTGTACTTGACGTTTAATAAACATACGTAGAATCCGTGGTGTTGTGCATACGTATCGTATTTTAGCCAGAAATGAGCGTAGATGAACGACTGCATCGGCTCAGGCATGAGACAATAGACGCATGGAATTCATGCAATGGGCTCTCGATATTGCTACTCGCCACCCCGCTCTCAACGGCGCGCTCGTGTCCTCACACGGACAGTGGCTCGATGTCTTGCTTGCCGACGGGCGTGCCTTTCGATTCCGGCCCTCCGCAATGATCAGGCCGGACGCCGACGAATCGGTTCGAGAAGCCCTCCTCGTACGCTTGATTGACATCGGGATCTCCCAAGCAAAGGAACCTGAAATTGCCGAAGAAGACCTCGATCGTGCCCCTCACGAACCTGACACCTCACCCGCGTCTGGTACTTCTCTCGGCTTCGGCGCGTCGCGCGAGCATCTCGCCCATCCCAGCACCTTCCACGACAACGACACTCCGGCGTCGGCAGATGAGCCAGACAAAATTACGGCGTCGACTCCCATCGTTCCGATTGTGAGGGCAGCTGACTATTTCATTAATCCATCCACGCAAGCCGACCCGCTGGTGCACGTGCCGCTGACTGAATTCCTCGCGGTTGGTTTAGCCTACGATCTTCCAAACTCCGTCCACCCGGTGTATTACTCCGGACTTGAAGATGATCATCGTCCCATCGGAGAAATCCTGGCTGAATCGGTTGTCTCCCTGCGGAATCTCTCAGGGGCACACAACCAAGCAGTAGAGATTGCGGTCACCGACGTCGTGGGGGCACAAGTTCTGGCCTTTATGACACCGCTGAACTATGAGGTGTCGTGGTTCAGTGACCTAGACATGATGCAAGAAGTTGCCGAACGACTCTCAACTGAACGCCCTGGCGATGTGCCGTTGTTCGTACCGGCCTCTCGTACAAAGCTTTACATTGTGTTCGCTGACGATCCGAATCTTGCCGCATTTTTCCAGCTCCTTTTTGACCAGCGCGAATCACCTGATTGTCTCTATCCGCTGCCACACACCGTGGCAGCGGACGGATGGCGCGAATGGGTGCCATTGCCCGGATCACAAGTGGCGGATGTTCTTGCTGACTTGCGCGGATATTTCCGTTCGCGCATTTATGCGGGTCAGGTACGAGCAATGCGTGCTTGGGGCGAACTCGGAGAACTTGTCGACTTCCACGTGCGTACGCTCCGCGGAGGACATACGGTCAGTGAAGCAGTATGGGATGCCAACTCCGGTCCCGGGTCACTTCCACACACTGACTACATCACATTTGTCCGCGAGCGCGGTCCGATGCCCTGGGATGAAACCCCTGCGGTGCGCGTCTCCATTCCTACTCATGTGGTACGCGACTTGTGGCCTGAAGGCTTGCACAGCGTCGATAACCTCTGGCCAGCACGCTGGGAAAAAACGAGTTTCCCACCGGATGATATTCTCAAGGCGATGGCCGACGCGGCAGGCAAGAGCGCCTTCTAAGGGCGCCGCCAGCCGCCGACGTCGGCGGGGTAGCGCGAACCTTTATTTGCCGTAAAAACCGCCCAGGAACTCGTCCTTAAAGTCCCAGTAGGATCCGTCTTCCATGGAGGATCGGATCTGATCGACAAGGCGCACGGTGAAGTACTCGTTGTGGATCGTCGTCAAGGTATTGACCAACATTTCCTTCGCTTTAAACAAATGGTGGATGTAAGCCTTCGTGTAGTGGGTACACGTGTAGCATTCACATCCATCAACCAAGGGTGAAAAGTCGCGTTTGAATTGGGCTCGCGTAATATTAAAGCGCCCTGATGGCGAATAAATCGCTCCGTTTCGAGCAACACGCGACGGATTCACACAGTCGAAAGTGTCAGCTCCAGCCTCGACAGCGTTGAAGAAGTCGTCAGGCTCAGAGATCCCCAGTAAATGGCGGGCTCGATCGTCGGGAAGTTCTTCACACACCCACCGGACAATACGACCTAAGTTTTCCTTTTCCAATGCACCGCCGACGCCGAAGCCGTCAAAACGCTGCCCATCAATATCCATTGCGCCCAGATCTTGTGCCGCTTTACGCCGCAGATCTTCATATTGAGCACCTTGGATCACACCCCACAGTTGTTGATAGGGCTTGTCCGCGCGCTCTTGAGTGAGTTGCTTGTGGGCAACGAGGCAACGTTGCGCCCACAATCGTGTGCGTTCCAACGACTCTTCTTGGTAGGAGCGCGAGTTCATCAGGGTAGTGAGCTCATCAAACGCGAAAATAATGTCTGCACCAAGCTCATGTTGAATACGCATCGAAATTTCAGGAGTGAATCGGTGAAGATCACCGTTAATATGCGAACGGAACCAGACGCCGTCGTCGTCAACGTTCGCTAGACGCTCCTTGTTCGGGGCGACGGCGTCGTCAGCAACTTTCTTTCCAGAAAATTCTTCCGATAGAACCTTCTTAAAACCACTGCCAAGGCTCATCACCTGGAAGCCACCGGAGTCGGTGTAGGTTGGACCTGCCCAGTTCATAAACTTTCCCAAGCCACCCGCTTCATCAACGATGTCTGAACCCGGTTGAAGGTAGAGATGGTAAGCATTCGAGAGCACGGCCTGTCCACCCACTTGCGCCACTGCTTCAGGAAGAACCCCCTTCACCGTGGCTTTCGTTCCCACAGGAATAAACGCTGGTGTTGAAATCTGACCGTGTGGTGTGGAAATCACGCCAGTGCGGCCAATCGTGCCGTCAAGCTGAGCCTTTATCTCGAACATTTTTCTCTTTCTGCGTGTGATAGGTAGCGGTGCGTCTGGATATTAGTAGGCAACGCGGATCACTGGGTCGCCTGCGGCAGATTGTGCTTGTGTCAGAGGCAGATCTGCACCTGCCCACCCCAAAGTTTGGCCAGGCAGAAGGAATGCTCCTCCCGTGACGATGTAGTTCGCTACTCCACCGACCAAGGAAAAGAGGTCTTGCACCGTGTGCGCGGAATCGAGCACTTCCACGTCGAGATGGCCGAAAATCGGCAAACCAAGTGTCCGCGCTCGATGAAGATCTTCGCCTGCAACACGCACTGAGACCCACAACGGCAGGGGGACTTCGCCCTGTGTCAGCGATTGGGAGAGTTCGATGATCATTGGCGCTGGATGCAATGCTCCAAGCTCCGGCCGGAATACACCCACTGCGGCATCTTCGCGCATCAGGGCATCAGCGAGTTGAGTCATGACAATATTTGCTGAGACCATTCGTCCACGCCGTTTGAGTTCGGGAAGTTGGGCGTCGTCTGCTGTTTCTCCTGCAAGCTCGCCTTCGGGAGCAGCATCGAGAGGCGCATAGAATGTCATTGCCACATGGAAGTTGTGTTCAGGAAGCGTTCCCTTTTCAACATCTACTGCACCAGACACTGGAGTGAGGAGGACCTGCACACCCTGCCACACAAAGTGAAAAATTGCGTCTTTTCCGGCAGTTGCGGGCGCGCCATCAGCACCGACCCACGATCCGTGCACGTCGATGTTCCACAGTTCCTTGAGGCCGCTAACAGCCTTTTCCACATCAATAGGAGCTGTGAACAGGGAAAACACCGATAGAACCTCAGGGGCGGTGGGATGAATTGCAGATACTCCAAGCTGATCCATACCGGGCATTCTACCGTCAGGTGGCTGAGCTGGTCGCCTCACCAGCTCAGGAGATCTTCACCCTCACTATTCTGACAATTTCCTCACAGAGCCACGAGGTCAGCAAATATTGAGCCACAACGAGCCGCCGAGCACAGCGACGTCGGAATACACAAGATTCACACAGCTGACGGACGTGGCGCGGGGTACCACGCTCCGCGTAATGTAGGGAGGTGCAGAGTCCGCAAGAGAAGGAGCATACTCATGGCAATACCGTTCGTGGTCGGCGCTTACGCCGCGTTACCCGCAGAGCGAGAACAGCAGGAAGAGTTTTACGCCTCACTTGCGGATGCCCAATGGGTTAACGGACTCGAAATCCCGCTTCGTCAAACCATCACTGATGATTTACCATGGTTCGCTCACCAGATCGCACCATCGTTCACGATGAATGTCCTCACGCCGATCCCGGGAACAATGGGAAATTTAGCGAAGAACCCCGCATTCGGTATCGCTTCTCCCGATGAAGCGGGTCGTGCAGCTGCACTCGAGTTCCTGATCGACGGAATCAACCAAGTTAAAGCAGTCAACGACGCCGTCGGACGCCAAGTCTTTTCGTGGATTGCACTGCACACAGCCCCCACGGCAACAGCCGAGCGCGAGGCACTCGTTCGCTCACTGTCCACGATTGAACAGTGGGATGCGGATGGCGCAAAGTTCGTCATCGAGCATCAAGATGCATTTATCCCGGATCAGGCTCCGCAGAAGGGTTTCCTCTCACTTGAGGACGAGATCGGCGCTATTGCCGACGCGGGAGCTGAACGCACCTTCATCTCCTTAAACTGGGGACGGAGCGCGATCGAAGGCCGAGACACACAGACGCCACTGGAACATATCAAGACTGCTGCGCTAAGCGGAAAGCTGGCAGGAGTCATTTTCTCCGGTGCGCACAACGTCGACGGAGATTACGGACCGGCCTGGACCGATTCGCATGTAGCCCTTCAGCACGACGAACCCAGTTCGATCATGACGAGCACCCTCGTGGCAACAGCCGCCGAAACTGCCCGTAGCGCGAAAGTGAACTATCTGGGAGCGAAACTCACCCTCGATGGGCGTTACACCGTTCCCGAGCGTATTGCCATTTTGCGCAGGGTGGCTGGAGCAGCCGGGAAATCGAAGGCATAAAGGTCTCTCCCGTCAGGGGGATACCTTGAGCGATCACCCCAAGGGACGGAGATACGTCAGTTTCTTACCGTCCCATTGGAAGAACATTGTGTGTGTTGAGCCGGCGCCGATGAATCCTTGCGTGCCCGGCTTATTCACGGTCTTTGCGCTTGTCACATCCACAATATTCGCCCCTGCCTGGACAAAAGGTGCTCCGAGTGCCACAGGTTCACCGCTGATTTTCCACTGTGATTGACTGATCCAGTGCCCATCATGGAGGAGTGCTGGTTCCCCTTGCGTCGTCGCCTCGACGTTTTCAAGAAGAGCCTGTCGCAACTCGCGACTGCTGACATCCGCATTCACCCCCGCAAGCGCATACGAAAAAGCGGCACTTGAGCTAGACGCAGGAGTGATCGACACGGCGTGACCATTCGAGTTCCATTCAACAACGACGATGCCGGAACCACCGGAACCATCAGTGTGATGGTTCATTGCATTCGCTGATTGTTCGGCTTTAGGTGTCGATGACTGCTGTCCACCAAGAGTTGTCTGTCTCGCATCTGAGCTGAGCGTCCCCTCAGCAGCCAGACAGACAACACCGTCAGTTGCCGTCCAGCACGCGTTCCCCTGCGCATACGCAAGCGATGGAAACTGGATATACTCGCCGTTACCATTCTTATTCGTTTGCAACCGGACAAGCCCTGGACTTACCTGAGGCTCGCTCGTACGGCTGGGTGGAAAATATGTTCGCTGTTGGTTCTGGACAGCTCCGTTTGCGCCGAGCATAGCGACGACTGACGAACTACGGCCAATATTCACCACCCCGAGGCTCTGACCAAACGCACCGACAATCTGCGGAATATCCCCACTCAAAGAACTATCCGTTGACCAGGTAAAACTTGCAGTTCCCGTCCGAGCTGAAAGAATCACAAGATCTGAGCGTGCCGCACGTGACTCTCGGCGATCGCTATCGAGTTTTTCTGCAACTTTGCCGCCGACGTCGGCAGGACCAATCGTGAGGTAAACCGAACCTGCTCCAGCGTCGAGCGCGGTGAGGGTCGCCCCAGGAGGAAGGTAGTAGTGCCACGTGGGAAGAGCTGCGTTTTTACCAGTGACAGTGTAGCCGGTCAGTCGGCGTGACGAATGATGGTTCGAGAGCACCACTAAAGTTTTTGTTTCGGAATCGTATGTGACCGATTCAGGCTCGTCGGCTAGCTCCGCACTCCACGCCTCCTCGGCACCACCTTGGTAGGGGTTGCGTGCGTGGACAGTTGCACTTGAAGACGCCGACGACGGTGCCGGAGCTGGCTTAACGACAGGCGAACAACCGGCAAGCACTGCGAGGGTAGCCGTCGTCAGAGCAAGAGGAACAAAGAACTTCACGCCACTAGGCTAGCAGGACTGACACATCCCAAACGACAGTGGTCCTGAATTTATTGATGTATCGACGTGGTTAAATTGTTTCACATATCCAAGGAGGAACAATGTCCGAGCCCAACCAGAACACCTTCCCGCCTGCACGCGAACTCGAAGACGATGCTCTCGCTCACAGCAGCGCTCCCACTCCACCCCCCTCACGCGATCAGCCGTCGACGAAGAGTCACCGCAGTCTCGTGATTGCGCTGGTCTGTGTTGTCACTGTCGTTGTCGTTGCTCTGGTGCTGACAATGCTGCTGTGGAAGACAGGTTCGTCCACGCCGGCTCCACAGGCTACAAGCGCCTCGGCGTCGGCACCAGTGACGGAAGAAACTGGAGCTGGGCAGTTCAAGCCCGTCGAACAGAGCGACAAAGCCAAGAAACTCATTGCCTCCCAGCAGCGCCGGCAAGAGGGCGATCCGATGGCTGTCGGAAAAGTTGATGCCCCGGTGGTGATGAGCGTGTACTCGGATTACCGCTGCCCTCATTGCATGTCGTTTGCGCACGAAAAGATCCCTGCGCTGCAAAAGTATGTTGATAACGGCACTCTCCGCATCGAGTTTTCTGAGCTGCCGATCCTTGGCGATCAGTCGACTCTGGCCGCGAAGGCAGCAATTGCAGCTGGCAAGCAAGGGAAATACCTCCCCTTCCATGATGCGATCTTCGGCTCATGGAAGGATGGCAACCGTCCGGATTACACACCACAATTCCTCAAGGGAATTGCGAAGGAAGCTGGAGTGCCCGATCTGGAGAAGTTCGCCAAAGATATGGAGTCCGATACGGTAGCTTCACAGGTCAAAGCCACCTATGATCTAGGAATCAACAAACTTGGTTTCGAGTTCGTTCCCAGTATTCTGGTGGGAGAACAGTTTGTGGACGGCAGCTATCCGGTTGACGTATTTGCGCAAGTTGTTGAGAGCGAGGCTAAGGCGAAGGGATCTCAGTGAAGCACCTCATTTCCACAGCATTTCAAGCGGTTTCTCGTTGGACATTTGTCCACGAACCATTGCCGGAAAAAGCGATCGTCATTGGCGCTCCGCACACCTCTGTTTGGGACGGCATTTTGATGGCTGTCGCATTTTGGGATCTGAAACGCGATTTCAAATTCCTTGTCAAAGACTCACTCATGCGCGGACCAATTTCTCCGCTCATTAAGTGGGCCGGTGGCATGGGAGTGGATCGCTCACACCCGCAGGGAATGGTCGGGGCGGCGGTCGAACAAGCAAAGAAAACTGATGGCTTCACCTTGATCATTGCACCCGAAGGTACACGTTCAGAGCGTGCCTATTGGCGCTCAGGCTTCTACCACATCGCTCTAGATGCCAATATTCCAGTTGTTTTGGGCTTTATCGATGCAAAAACTCGCACCTACGGTTGGGGTCCACACATCACGTTAACCGGCGATATGACAGCCGATATGGATATCATCCGCGCTTTCTATGCTGACAAGGAAGGAATGCGCGACGGGCGCATCTCCACTCCACGTCTGCGCGCTGAAGATGCTGGTGCCAACTCGCAGACATCGGCTAGTGACTCGTCTGCAGGTGAGAACTCGTGAACGACTTCGACTACCCGCGTGCCTTTGACTGTGTGGACTCGACACAGTTGCAGAGCACGCGGGCCGAAGTCGCCAAACTCGTAGTTGATTCACTTCAACTCCCAGTAGCTACTGCGATCACCATGTTGGAGAACCAGTCCGTTCTCCTCGATGCGATGCGTGAAGAGTTCAAGGACTTGCAGGCCCAGGTTTCGAATTCAGCGACGGCGGGTATGAATCGCGAACGCAACCCACTCGACGTCTTTCCCGCATCCCACGAGCCGTTGCCTCACGTTGCACACGCAAGCGCGGCAGGTAGCGCAATCGCGACGGCGTTCCGTGCGCTCGACGCGACGAAGGTTTCACAGGATCTGAACGCGCTGGCGCATCCGATCCGTCTCGAAATTCTCCAACTCACGGCCGAGCGCGCGATGAGCGTGCGCGAGTTGGTCGAAGCGCTCTCGACAGGCACCACTGGCCAGGTCTATCACCACATGAAAGCGTTGAGCAGTGCAGGGTGGGTCGAGATGACCGACGGAGAATACTATCTTTCTCCTGACCGCGGCCCGCAGCTCGCCGCAATCCTCGCCGCCCTGCGCTAACAAACAATCAACACGAGTATGCTCTCATCGCTCCTGCGAGAGAAGCGCGCTAGGCTTGTCCTATGCAAACCGCCTCTTTTACGATTCCAGGCCACACCACGTTTGAACACCGCCTCGAGGTGCCCCTCGACTGGGACGGCTCGCTGATGCCGTATGCTTCCAGCGGAAATTTCCCGAAAACGATCACGGTTTTTGCACGTGAAATCGTGCGCGATGGACGCGAGAATGCGCCTCGTCTGGTGTATTTCCAGGGCGGCCCCGGTTTCCCTGCGAATCGGCCGGCACCGATCGGCGGCTGGATCAACGAAGTACTCGATGACTACCGCCTTGTCTTGATTGACGAGCGCGGTACCGGACAGTCTCACGCGTTGGATCAGGTCACTGTGCCTGTGGTGGGCGACGCCGACGCGCAAGCTGCCTACCTTGCGTGTTTCCGCGCGGATTCGATCATTCGCGACGCCGAAGCGCTGCGTCGTGAGCTCCAAGGCGATGAGCCGTGGGCGGCTCTGGGGCAAAGCTTTGGCGGTTTCTGTGTCACCTCATATCTTTCGCTCGCACCCGAAGGTCTCAGCGCAGCGATGATCGTCGCGGGGCTCGTTTCCACACATCGCCACGCCGACGACGTCTACCGTTTGACCTGGGCATCTACTGATCGGCGCAACGCCGAGTTTTTCGAACGCTACCCTTCCGACGAAGTGACCGCGTGGCGTGTTGCCGAGCATCTCGCTGCTGGCGCAGCTGCCGCCCTCGAATCAGGCGACCCGCATACCGCTGAGCTCCTCCCCACTGGCGAGATCCTCACGCCTGGTCGTTTCCGTATGCTTGGCATCAATCTTGGCCGAAGTTATGGTTTGGAGGCTTTGCACGGCCTACTCGAAAATCCGTTTGTGGAGGTCGGTGGGCGCACGCGCCTGACCCAACGTTTCCTCACGCAAGTGGCCGATCAGATTTCTTATGCTAGCTGCCCGATGTATTGGGCGCTCCACGAGTCGATCTATGCAGGTCCAGGACTCGCCACGCATTGGTCGGCACAGCGCATCCGTAGCGAATTTGAACAGTTCGCACTTCCCGAGCTTTCCGCAGGCGGAGACGGCGAACGCGAACTTCGCGCCCGTGGCCACAGCTTCCGCTTCTCGGGCGAGCACGAATTCCCGTGGATGGCGCAAACAGATCCTGCTCTGCGGGGGCTGGAAGCGGCTGTGAACGCACTCCACGAACGCAATGATTTACCCTCACTCCATCGTGAGGATGTTCTGGCGAAGAACACTGTTCCGGCAGCGGCTTGGATGTACGAACCAGATATGTTCGTACCGATCGAAATTTCACGTGAAACGGCGGCGCAGATCCGCGGGCTCAAACAGATCGAGCATCCAACATTCCATCACGATGCGCTCTCCACGCAGTCTTCGGATATTATCTCGGGCTTGAAAGCCGAGCTGACCGATGTCTGGGGCAAGCGAGTCTGAGCGCTTGATGACCGCTGGCGACACAACGATTACACAGTAACAACTCAAAGGAGTATCGTGGCAGATTTCTTCGAACGTGACCGTGCAGGGAAATGGTCGTGGATCGGCTGGGCATTTTTTGCCTACGGAGCAGCGATGACCTTCATCTTGGCCTGGTTCGAACTGCACTTGGCACTACTCGCACTTACCGCAGCAGGCCCGCTCGCGGTGTGGGCTGTGTGCATGGTCATGGCGTGGCGTCTACGACGCACACAACGCGAGAAGCGCACGAAGAAGTAGATTCCTCCTCGGTTTCGTGCGCTCCGCCGTCACCATCGCGTATGTCATCACTCTTTGCACAACGAGTAGTACACGTACGCGCCAGTGAGGATGGCAGCGAAATTATTTCACTACTCGACGGTGCGAAAATCAGTTCGTTCCGATTCGAAGCTGGCGTTCGCAGCGTTGCGCGATCGCAGGATCGTGGGTCACCATCACCAGAGCTTTGCCAAATTCGCGGCACAGTGCGAAGAGTTCATCGAGGACGACGCCCGCGAGGTGTTGATCAAGCGCGCCGGTTGGCTCGTCTGCCAAAATAATTTTCCCTGGCTTGAGCATGCACCTCGCAATGGCCACGCGTTGCTGTTCTCCACCCGAAAGGGTGGAAACACTGGCATCGATCACGCTCCCCAAACCGAGGCTTTTGAGCACCCGCCGCGCCTCCGCTTCATGGTTTTTCTTCGGCAGCGGCGAATACTTCATTCCGAGAAGAACGTTTTGGAGCGCAGTTTGCGATTCCAAAAGCGCATAGGATTGGAAAAGGTAGCTGATCACGGAGCGCCTCAACTTCGTTGCGGCAGATGAGTTGATCCCTGGGGTATCTTTCCCATCAACGCGAATCGTTCCAGACGTCGGTTCTTCCAGTAAACCGATCATGTTGAGGAGCGTTGATTTACCACTCCCGGACTGGCCGGTGACCGCCATGGTTTGCTGGGATTCGAGAGTGAAACTGAGTGATTCAATGATGGTGCGCTCGCCGTATTTTTTGGTCAGGTTCTGGACTTCGAGGATTGACATGAGTTTTCCTTAGTTTGCTTTGAGAATGTGGGAAATATGGGTGGTGGCCGTTCGGCGAGCAACCGCGAAGAGCACAGCGATTTGAATTGCTCCGAGGATGGGGGTGATCCAGAGAATTCCATTGGACTGCAGTGGGATACCGACCAGTGTTCCGATCACTGTTGTTGCAAAAACGAGAGCGAACGGCGCCCAGAAAATCCGAATGAGCGGGTATCCAAGAAGTCTCATCACTGCAACACGCTGGGCATTGGACTTGCCGTAGAGCTGTACCAGCCCGACAAGGAGGATGATCTCGATAAGAGCACCGAGCGCGATGACTGTTCCAAACAGCTGAAGAAGGCGTAAGAACGATTTGTGAAGCCCTGCAAGGAAGCCGGACACAGGGATGAACTGTGGCGCATTGTCTTCCAGATGGTACTTCGCAAGGTAGTGTGCCTGTGCGTATTTTTCCGCCGCCTGCGCATCGAGTTTGATGTAACTATTCTCCAAACCTGTTGCTACGAGGCTTTCGTTTTCGAAATACGTCATATTCGCGGCTTTCGCCAGATAAATAACGGGATCGATCACTGTCGAATTTTGTGGCTGTTCTGCGTTCCACGTGAAGAACTTTTCATTCGGGGTGTAAGTGCGGAATTCGAATCGTGGGTTCTTCGTAAATTTCGTCACGATAGGAGAATCGAGATGGTTTTTGTCGTTTTCAATCAGCCATCCGCGAATCGCCTTTTGCTGCTCAGAAGAGTAGCTACGCGGAATGTAGTAGACACGCACCCCGGATTGGGCAAGTTCTTCATCAGTTTTTGGAATGTCAAAATGTGTTGACCGTAGGTAATTCGGCGAAGCTGCGAAATACCAGAATGGCTCGATCGGCAGGTTTTCGTATGAACGCTCTTCATGCCACTTCTTGATGATCTCAGCGTTATAGTCAAATGTGTTAATCAGTTGGACACCGGGTTTGTCTTCAATCGAGGCGTACCAGTTGAAGTATTCTCGTTCTTTTCCTTCATTCGCTCCGTTACTTGAGATCTGGTTCGTGCCAGGGCTGTCCTCATGAAGGATCCGCGTTTGTTCCACAGGCTGCCACTGTGATTTGATCTCTTGGATCTTCGTGATCTGAGTCATGGGACCATCGATGAAGTGTAGCCCTGTGATGGATGCACCGCTGGTGAAAATAAAGAGGATTGCGATCGCTCCCACGATCACGCGCTGAGAAACTCGATTTCGAATAGCGTTCACCGGGTGTGTTGCACTCACTGCCAAAATTGCTGGCACGCATGCGATCAATAATGACCCAATGTACAGCGCGCTATTTACTGAAATATCAATCGCGGTTTGAGCATTGATGGAAAATTCCCAGCGTTGCCACAGCTCAATAACACCAATACTCACAACACCAATTCCGGCTCCTATCAAGGAGAAACGCCACATGGTGGTAAGGAATTCACGTTTTGTGAGTCCGAGAAGAAGATAAATTCCCATCTGTTTCATCGATTGGTAGATGCCCACGAGGAACATCATTGAGATCATGATGAGATCAATGGCAATAAAAGCGCGAATGATCGGCAAAAAGACGCCTTCTGTCGTTGCTTCTCCGGAGGTAATGGCTGTGATCTTCGATTTCGGAGTAGCTACGATCTCAGCAATTTTGTCCGAGATTTTATCGAATTGTGAGGGAGTCAGGCCGATAACGTAGTAGGTTCCTCGCGCCGTTCCTGAACGGGTGATGAGTTCGTCAAGGTGCATGCCCACGGCGCGCGAGGTGAAGTCAACGCTTGGGATATCGGCAATAACATCTGTTTGCACCTGATCGAGACCAAGCGTGGATTTTTGCTTTCCTTTGGACAAAACGGCGAGATTCTCCTGAGAAAAAATCTTCGCTCCGCCGAATTCTAATTCGGCCTGCGCAGGAGCATTGGCGAGCTGCCCGCCAAACCCAAATCGATAACCTTCCGTTTGACCATTGATGCGAGAGACTAGTGGATCGCGGCGAATAATGAGACCGCCGTTTTTCTCCGCCTCGCCCTGAGCGACCCGCACTGCTGTTCCAGCAAGGCCATCATCACTGATTGTCGAGAGATTCAGGACAGTGTTCGTTGCAGGATAGTCAGCAATCGCTCTTGTGTATTCATCACCAAAAGACAGAGTGGAGCTCACACCAACCAGGACACCAGCAAGAGCGATCAGTAAACTCAGCGTAATCTTCAAAAATCGTTTCATTATTTCTACCGCGATCCACTAGAAACTCGTCACATTTTACCCACGGCAATCCCAGTAGGCATGAGCAGTGCCGGTCCCAACCCAGTCAGTAGCGTACGCTCGCGTGCCTTTAGGCATCCATCGCGTAGTCTTCGAATTGGCAGTCGCCCTGTGCTCGTAGCGGCCAGAGTTTACATCAGAATATGACCATGCACCCCACGTGCGCCCATGATCCCAATACACTGCTGTGCCTTTGTAGTAGACAGTTTGGGCATATGCTGCCCCAACGCCACCGACAAGCATTATCGATGCGAGGCCCGCAGCACCCATTGCTCGGACACGTTGTTTCTTCATGTGGAATCCCTTTCTGACGATTAGTGACGCGCCAGGTTTTCCCTCTGCAACGCCTATCAAACTCGAATTCCACAAAATGCAATACCTACAAAAGTAGGTATTTTCGCGCCTGCTTTTGTAAGTACTCAAACACCAACATTTGTAGGTGTTCTGTTTTCCTTCTGTTACCTCAAGTGACCTTCTGTTACCTCAAGCGACCTCCAAACAGCAGAAAATCACTAATTTGAAGGGTTCCCATGACATCCCACATCGCTTTCCGAACTACTTCTGCCACGCTTCTCCTCACTGCTTCTCTCATCAGCACTCCTCATGTTTCATACGACAACCTCTCCGTATCGCGACAAGCTGTGTCTCATTTCGAAAGCCTCCTGGAACCTGTTGACCAATCTGGACACAGGCAAGCATTTCTATGCTCAACACGTTTGCACAATTGGGTTCCATGATGCACAATGAGCAAATGAGTTTTCAGTTGTTTCCCAATGAACACTCTTTGTCAGCTGACATGCAAATATCACACTTACTCACGCCTCGGTCGATATCCTATTTTCTGATCGCTCTTCTCTTCGGAATTCCGGATCTGGCTTGGTCTGCAACCACTGGCCAAAACACGCTCTGGCTATCCGTTGCAATTGCGTTGTTTGTTTTAGCAAGTCAGAGAACGATACTTCAGGTTGTTTTCATCGCCTACACATCGATACTGGTCGTTCTGACTTTCCCTGAAGTCCCAGGTATTTGCATTTTCGGGATATACACAATCATCGTCGATTGGATCGATTTAGGCTTTTTCCTTCGCTGGATCCACAGTCGGATCCACACGCTCGAAGAAGAAAATGCCACAATCGTCACCGAAACCAAAACGAAACTCGCCTCCCTCCTTCACGACACCGCCGCGAAAGACATCGCACACATCGCCGTCCTCGTTGGCGACACCCTCGCAAAAAATGACATTCCTCCACACGCGCGTAAGACACTCAAAGAAATCAGCACCATCGCCGCGCGCGCTTCGAGAAACTTACGCCCGATGATCCTCGATCTTTCAACCGCGCGTGATCAGCCACTCAACGATGTCCTCGACGACACACCCGACGGATACTCTCAACCCGCTCGATCACGTTGACCACAAGAATCACTGACCCCAAGGGTAATCCGCTCGATTCGCTTTCCCACGCGCCGCACTCTACCCCGATCACACAGCTCCTCACCCTTGCACTGCGCGAGGAAGCAACCAACGTCCTCAAGTACGCCCCCGGACATTCCCACGCAACTCTCGTAATCGATGTCGGCGATACGGATACTTCACTCACGTTTACTAACGCGGTCGCCGAGCATCCACATACAGGGACGACCGGCGGGTACGGCCTGGATAACTTGCGTATTCAGGTGGAACGCCTCGGTGGCACGCTCGATTACT
Organism: Arcanobacterium sp. (ex Cirak et al. 2026); assembly: GCF_053585065.1. Classification (NCBI taxonomy): domain Bacteria; kingdom Bacillati; phylum Actinomycetota; class Actinomycetes; order Actinomycetales; family Actinomycetaceae; genus Arcanobacterium; species Arcanobacterium sp. (ex Cirak et al. 2026). Next base: position 196,635 of record NZ_JBQJCE010000001.1, on the reverse strand, counting down.
CACGTATCCGCGACGAGTGGATCTTTGCTTTGGAGGTACCGAATGAGTAAGCCGATTCGCATCATTCTCGCCGACGACGACGAACAGTACATCGACGTTCTTGCGCGGTTTTTCAATCGGCAAGACGACATGGAGGTAATCACCGTCGCTCACGACGGCGAGGAGGCAATCACCGCAGCCGCAACGCGGCTCGCGGACATGATCATCCTCGACGTTGACATGCCCTGTACCGATGGACCACGCGCAGCAAAAACAATCAAACGCATCAACCCCAAGCTGAAAATCCTCATGCTCACAGCGTTTCGTCACCCAGACACACTCGAACATTGTCTGCGCCTCGGCGTGTCCGGATTCCTCACAAAAGACACGATGCCACAACAGCTCGTTGAGCAAGTGCGCCTGGTGATGACCGGGCAGACTGTGCTCGGCCCGTCACCGGCGCGAATGGTCATTGCCGCCTACCTGGCCTCCCAACATTCGCGCGAAGAGTTCGCCGAATTCGTTGAGGTAGTTGAGAATCTTTCGCCCCGACTTCGCAACGTTTTCGACGACGTTGTCCTGGCCTACACGAACAAAGAAATCTCGCAGCGTCAAGGACTGTCCGAGATCACGGTGCGCGGATATGTCACTGAGCTCCTGACAATGACACAGATGCGTTCGCGCGCCAAAATGATCCTCACAGCAGCAAAAGCAGGCTTTGTCCATGACGGAAACTCAACGCCATAATTAAATAAAACTTTTGAGAGTATACAGTTTCAGAATTACGGGTTCTTTAGTATGTGAAACTCTTTTTTATGGAGTGATCATTTTATTGCACTGGGTGACGTGACACTCGAATTCCCCAAAGTACGCGACAAGAAAACCGGCAAGCAGCGAACGTTTCTTGAGCGTTGGAAACTCGCCGACGCCGGCGTCGCCCTGGAAGGTCGCCCTGGAAACTGGATGCGGTTTTTATCTTGCGACCCACGCAGTTGCTCCAACCTCTGTGGCAGGTTCGCGCTCCTCTCTGCGATCTGAGGAAGTGCATGGCAAAGCATCGAACTGAAACTCCGTATCGTGACAGACATGTGCGAAGAACAGTTGAAAGCGCGAGTAATACATCACATTTATCGAGTTTTCCTCCACCCGCAAGAGCACGTGTTTGCTATGCAAACAATTCTCTCTACGCAGACTTATGTGAATAAATATCCAAATATTTTACAAATTCCTAGACTTTTCCACGTGTCATTCCTCCCCGCAATCAATACCTCTCAGGTAAAGCAATCGGAGGAAAGTTCCGCATTTGCCTGACTTTTCGAAAAAGTATGTCTTTTACATTCATTACTCGAACTGTTCGATACACTCTCTGACACACTACTCTGTGCATGAAATTAATTTCAATCACTGTACATTTTTGCGCCTTTTCTTGTGATTCAGTTCTTCTTTTTTATCGTGGAAGAATCATGAGCGGGGTTTTCACCCCTTGCGCTCACACCAAAATTTTTCATAACACCAAGAACCTCACCGGGCTGCACCCCTGGTGAGAGCCCCGGGCCGTTTGCGACACGAAGAATTTTAAACCGCCCGGGGCACCTTTCTTTCATGCGGAATCCATGCCCTGTTGTCCTGACGTTACGGCCATCCCTCCCGCATGACACTTCCCTCCCCCTTGCGCAGCTTGGGCAGTGCAGGATAATAGCCCCTATGAGCACCATTTACGTTCCCTTCAACACTGGCCGTCATCACCTTGACAGTTGGCTGTTGCAAGTGACCACGTCTAACGACGCTGTGATTGCGACCGAATTTATTCAGTACTCGCCTGAACTGAGTGAGCAGATCGGTTCCGACGCCGGCAGTCAGATTCTCTGTGAATCGGAGGCGCATTCACCGCACACAAGTCTTGTCTCGATCAACGACCTCCACGGAATCGACCAGCAAGCCGCATCCGCTGTTTTCTCGTGGCAGTCAGGCGACTTCGATGCCATCACCCAAGTGCCGGTCAGTGTCAAACGCACCGATTTTCACAAAACATTCGTCCAAACATTGCGCAACATACCCGCAGGTGAACTCGTTACGTACTCATCACTCGCTGAGCTGATGGGACATCCGCGAGCAACGCGAGCTGCGGCCACCTGCTGCTCCCACAACCCGATCCCCTTCTTCATCCCGTGCCACCGCGTCATCCCCATGGAGATAGAAAATTCCCTCATGGCAGGTCGATGGCCAACCCACTTCGGAAAATTCATGGGCAAACCTCAACTCAAGACCGCACTCGTCGAAGCGGAATTCAACCACATTTCCTAAAAGTAGGCGCAAAAAACCGACGCCTGTACGCAACACGCGCACAGGCGTCGGCTGAAAAACGCTCACTCAGAAGGCATCAGAACCATGACGGGCTCACCTGCCCCGGCTTCGAGATGAGGTTCAGATGCTACATAACTCACCAATGAGGTGACAACGACTGGAGTCAGCATCGACACTGCGCGCTGCTCCACTGTATCGTCAATGCGCAACACAGGGTCTCCTGCCTCAACCTTCTGCCCAAGCTCAGCAACCGCACTAAAACCAACGCCGCCCAGACCCACGGTATTGACACCAATGTGGACAAGAACCTCTGCACCGCCCTCACTGCGAACCGTGAATGCGTGATGCGTGCCGGCAATCATCGTGATCTCACCAGCGATCGGGGCACAAAACTCGTTCGACTCAGGCAATACTGCAAAGCCCTTGCCCATGTGTCCGCCAGCAAACGTCGGATCAGGAACTCGGTCAAGCGGGCTGAGCTTGCCAGGAACCGGCGAAAAAACATCAACTTTGTGTGAAAGTGGTGAATCGCCAGAGTGCCTCTTGAAGATATTGAACATCGTTGTCCTTTCAGGATATTCGAGCGCCGAAATAGGCGCTCAACACACAATCATCATACCGGGAAAACGTCAGCTTGGGTTATCGACTGGCCTCCATCAAGCCCCAAGAGACCAGTTTCGCATCTGTTATACGTACACAGCCGCGCCGACGTCGGCAATGCTACTTTCCGCGCACGCGCCCTTCGCCGTCGAGAGTGACGTTGCCACTAAAGCTTACGTCACCTTCAAAGAACCATTCGCCATTCACGGTGAAGGACTCGCAAGCCTCCAGCGACGGTAAATCCAGGAAGTGCCGGTCAAAGTCTTGAATAAACTTGTAATAGCGAGAATCGAGCGAGATTACCGGCGCAGACGGATGGCGCAAAATCAAGCGTGAATCTTGCGAATATTCGTATGCGTCGCAGCGCACCAGAGCCAAATCGTTCGTTGTTTTCACTGGTAAGAAACGCTCACGTCCAACACAGATCGGCTGCGAAGTGGCGAACTTTTCCACGATTGCACCCATAGCACATTCCATCTGAATGACGTGAGGAGAATGAGGCTGTGTGGGATCGACATTCTTCCGATTACGGATCAGCGGCAGATCGAGCACACCCTCTGTGCGGTGCAAAAGATCGCGCAGCGACTCAATATTGAACCACAAATTATTCGTGTGGAAATACGGGTGACGATACAGATCTGTAAACCACGTCATATCCTCTGCTGGTGTTTGTCCAGTATCTCGCAGAATCACACGTCCATCTGACTTCCGGATTGCCAAGTGCCCGCCTTTAACATCGGCAAGCGTGCGATGACAGACCTCCGGAGAATAGTCTGCGCCCGACTGCGCAAACCAGCCAGCGATTGACGCACTCGGGTATGCGCCAAGGTTATCGGAATTTGAGGTGTTCAGGTATCGATACCCAGCGTCAAGCATCTGATCCAAAATCCCGCTCTCGTAAAACGCTGTATAAATGTCACCGTGGCCAGGCGGACACCATTCAAGTTCGGGGTTCTCCGGCCAGCTCACTGGCTCAAGTGAATCCTCCAGAATCTTCGGCTCACGACTTTGCAAAACGTCCAGCGGAAGATCCGTTGCGAGATCCGGGTGAGCGACTTCGAGCGTATCGCTACGTGTACGGAAAGAATTAAGGAACATCAACGGGATATTCACACCCGTTTTTTCGCGCGCCTTGAAAATCTGCTCTGTCATGATGTCAAGGAAGGTCAACCCATCACGGACGGGAAGAAGCGATTTCGCCTTGTCGAGACCCATCGACGTTCCCAAACCGCCGTTGAGCTTGAAAAAGACAGTCTGCCCAAGCGCTCGACGAGCGTCGTCCGGATCGACGTCGGTGTGACGAATATCGGGAACGTCAGTAATCGGAGTAATCGTGTCCTCCGGGATCAGCCCTGTTGCGCCGCCAGCAACTTGCCCGAAGTATCCTTCAAACACGCGCATCGCCGTCGCTGATGCACCATCGGCACGCAATTTTTCCAGATTCTGCGACAACGCCTGCGATTGAGAAGCAGTCAGCTCCATTTTCTTCCCCGTTCCTTATCCCTTTTCAGACAGCTAGACGAGCGCCCGACGACGCCTGTGCTACTAAGAAAGCCGGCTCAGCGAATCCACGCTCACAGCTGACACGGCGAACTTCTTCGGTAATTTTTTCGATGTCATTGCGCCTGACCAGCGCAATCGCTGATCCGCCAAAACCTCCACCCGTCATGCGAGCACCAAATGCTCCAGCAGCGGTTGCCGATTCGACAACACAATCGAGCTCTTCACAAGAAACTTCGAAATCATCGCGAAGCGAAGCGTGTGACGCACCGAATTCGCGCCCGAGAGCCAGCCAGTCATGAGCTTTCAATGCGCGAGCCGCGGCGACGACGCGCGCATTCTCGCTTATGACGTGACGCACCCGGCGAGCGAGCAAATCTGGAAGTTTTTCAAGATCCGCATCCGTTGCTTCGCGCAACGAGCCATATCCCAACATATCGCGAGCTTGATCGCACTCAGCACGGCGATTTCCATACTGTCCGTCAGATAGGGAGTGCTTCGCGCGTGTATCCATGACAAGAATCGCCAAATCATCCGCAGCGAAATCGGCTTCCACAAGCTCGCGGGTTGCGGCGGAAAAATCAATAAAAACAGCATGGGCATCGCGCCCGAAAACAGACACCGTCTGATCCATACCACCTGTGGGGGCGCCAGCAATCTCGTTCTCAGCCCGGATACATGCCTCCACAATCGCCTCGCAATCCGCCTCCGTCGTCGGGGTGCGCAGAGCGAATGCCAGAGCACATTCGATTGCTGCCGACGACGAAAGCCCGGCACCGAGAGGAACGCAAGAAACCACTGCAGCATCGAAACCATGCGTCACGCCCAGCGTGTATGCCGGACCGCCTGCATAATTCACCCACGAACGTTCCATCCCCGGACGAATATCAGCCAGGCGTCCTTTCCATAACTCGCCTGCGTCAGAAATCAAGCGCACCGCATCATCCTCACGCTGGTGAAACGCAACGAAGGTGGCGTGAGGGAGCGCCATGGGCAGGCACAGACCGCCGTTGTAGTCAGTATGCTCGCCAATTAAATTCACGCGACCCGGTGCCGCAAATACTTCAGTGGATTCGTCCCCAAAATGGCGGGAAAAAAGCTTGCGAACGCGGCGAGCGCCCTCTTCATCTGACCAATGCATCATTAACTCCGGCACCGTTGCCTCCAATAATCGAAGTTGCTTGACTAACTTTACAGGGCAGGTGTGCAGATGCCCTAGTTTTCGCGAGTGTCATCAGTCGGATGAACATCGGCAGGGTCGACATCGGTGTGCGGGTGCTCGGGCACGTAGGTCTGAACATTCTCGGCCGCCTCACGCTGACGCTTCCACACGCGCATGGTCGCTAGACGTTGACGAAAATGGCGCTTTCGGCGTCGGCGCCACGGACGAACCGGATGAGCGGAAAGCTTCGAGTGGGATGACAATGACACGACGCCGTCGAAGGCCAGCAATCCGACAGCAACCCAAATTCCGACGTAGGTCCAAATCTGGCCACCGGCGATCGTTTCGCCGAGTGCCAGTGCCGCAAGTGTTACCATCACCGGCTCAACGTAGCTGAGCAGGCCAAATAGGCCGTAAGGCAGAAGACGCGCCGACATTACGTACCCGATCACCCCCATGACACTCATGGCACCGGTAGCGAGCATCACCGTCAGCAAACGAGCATCAGTGACGATCACCGTGAATGTATGGCTTCCCGATGCTATCCAGAGTGCTGCCGGCATTGCGAATGTCATTTCCCATGCGAGTGCTGAAACGCCGTCGGTGTGGAAGTAACGCCGGACGACGAAATAAGCTGGATAACCGATCGAGATAAACAGTGCCACCCAACCTAAACTTCCAGTCCGCACCACCTCATATGCCACGGCTACAGCGGCAACGAGAGACGCGATTGTCGTGAGCATACTCATTTTCTCTTTGTAGAGGACACGCCCAATGACCACCATGACGAGTGGCATAAGGAAATAACCCAACGCAAGCTCCAATGCCCGCCCTGATTGCGGAGCCCAACCAAAAAGCCACATTTGCCCAGCAAGCATGGGAGCACAAAAAGCGTAAGCAATGAGCCGGCGGGGGTTGGTTCGCATTCGCTTCAATTCCAGCCAGTAGCCATTCAACTTTCCTACCATCGCGAGCGCAATCAGTACTCCTGGCACGGTCATCACCATTCGCCAGGACCAAAGCTCAATGCCGTTGAGGGGATGCGCCAACGCTGCCAGATAGGAGAACAAGGCAAACGATACAGAAGTGACAAGAGATATGAATACGCCGCGGAAAGTCATCATCTCCATGGTATCGGTGGCCTGATGTGGACCCCAAAAGATCTCGCTGCGTTCCTCTCGACGCATAAGCGTGGAAGAATAGTTGCATGGACATCGCTTTGAATACTGGAACATCCATCTCTCAGCTCGGGTTTGGCACCTATAAAATCGACGACGACCACGCACCCGACGCAGTCTCGGCGGCCATTGATGCAGGCTACCGCCACATCGATACTGCCCAGATGTATGGCAACGAAACTGGCGTCGGCAAAGGAATTGCCGCTTCCAGTGTTCGCCGTGAGGACATCTTCCTGACAACAAAGCTTGATAACCCCAACCATCGGCCCGACGATGTGCGCCGCTCCCTGAGAGAGTCCCTCGACCGGCTAGCAACTCACTATGTCGATCTCTTTTTGATGCACTGGCCTCTTCCTGGACAGTATGATGGGGACTTCATCACCACCTACCGCGCGATGGAAGAGTTCGTTGAAAGCGGTGAAGTGCGAGCAATCGGCGTATCAAATTTCCAGACACATCACTTAGAGAAGCTTATGGCTTCCACTTCGATCGTCCCCGCTGTTAACCAAATTGAAATCCACCCGCGCTTCCAAAACCGCACAGTCACAGATTACTGCGCAGCCCACGGGATCGTCGTTGAATCATGGAGTCCGCTGGGACGCGGTCGCGCGCTCGGACTGCCTGTGATTGAGTCGATTGCGCAACGTCTGGGCGTGACCAACGCTCAGGTTGTGCTTGCCTGGCACCTGCAGAAAGGGTTCGTGGTCATCCCGAAATCCGCAACACCACAACGCCAAATCGAGAATTTCCGTGCGGGTTCAGTAGTTCTGTCGTCAGAGGATATTGCTGTGATCGATGGGCTTGACCTTGGAGAACGCGGACGTATCGGCATGAACCCCGACACGATGAAACATGGCGAGGGCGCCCAGGAATAAAAATGAACGCACCGACTCTTGAACAAACAGCCTCAGGGCACCGATCGGCGGCAGAAATTTTGCCGATCGCACGCGAGTTCGTCCGTGACCATCTTTCGCACGCGCGTGCGGGGGAGTACGCACGCCGTTATCGGTTTGAACACTGTCTGCGTGTGGCGCGCATTGGCCGCGAAGTCGCCCTCAAGGAGGGGTTGGATCCCGACCTGCTTGAGCTGGGGTGTCTGTTGCACGACGTCGGAAAATATGATGCTCAGGTACCGGTGGATCACGGACGCGCTGGAGCACTGATCGCCCTCGATTTTCTCCTCGATGCCGGCCTTGATCAGTCCCTGGCTACCGAGCTTGCACAGGGAATTGCGATGCACACGGACGGCCAGTGGAACGCGCGCAACGACGATCACGGAACACCGTACAACGCCGTCGGCCGCGAGTACTTGCGCTTCGATGGCGAGCCCACTGTGTTGGCTCAGTCCATTGGCGACTGCGACAATATTGACCGCTTTTCACTCTATCGGGTGGCTGACACCCTCCGGTACGTGCGGTTCATGGAAAAATCCACACAGCTCCAACGCGCTTGGCTCGAAGAAAATCTTGAGCATCTGCGTTTTCAATATGAATACCAGTGTGCCACTCAATCAGCCCAGGATCGCTGGGTGAAGGCATTAGATCGGCAGATCGAATTTTATCGACAACTCAATGCGGAGCTGGGATAGCTCGTCACTCGGGTGTCAGCGGAGACGCTGGATTGTGTTGGGATTTGCCCCTTCTGTGAGCGCGAGTTCGCGCACGGCTCACAACCCGAATTACTAGCCAGCCATATCCATGCCGCCGAAGTTCGAGAATCGCGCAAAGTGCCCCTGAAAAGCCAACTCCACTGTGCCCGTCGGGCCAGAACGATGCTTTCCGATAATCACCTCAGAAGGCGGAGCTTCCATTCCCGCTTCCTCTGCGTCGGGTCGGTTGATAAGGATGACGACGTCGGCGTCCTGCTCCAACGAACCTGATTCACGAAGATCAGACACTTGAGGACGTTTGTCATTACGCTTTTCTGGATCACGATTAAGCTGTGAGATCGCGATAATTGGAATCTCTAGCTCCTTCGCTAGGAGCTTGATCGAACGCGAAAATTCTGAAACCTCTTGCTGACGCGATTCAGGAGTTCGTCCACCCGAAGTAAGAAGCTGGAGGTAATCAATCACGATCAGTTCGATGCCCTCTTGCTGACGCAGACGACGAGCCTTCGCTCGGATCTCACTCATCGTCAGATTCGGAGAATCATCAATAAAGAGCGGAGCGTCACCGATCCTCTCAATCGTCAAAGCAATAGCTTCCCACCCCTTCTGGTCAATGTCACCACGAATGAGCTTATTGAGGAATACCGAACCTTCAGCGGCGAGAACACGCATCATCAATTCGTTGCGGTTCATTTCCAGAGAGAAGAAAGCAACAGGTTTGTTTTCACGGATTGCTGCATGTCGGCAGAAATCCATCGCTAAGGTGGACTTACCCATACCTGGACGAGCTGCAACGATGATCATCTGCGAGGGGCGTAAACCGGAGAGAACGTCATCGAGATCAGTGAAACCCGTTGCCAAACCAGCCAGGCCGCCATCGCGAGCCGCATTCGCCTCCAGCTCTTCAATCAGCCCAGGAATCACTTCACGAACAGCAGCATAATCATGGGATGCGCGCGACTGTGTCATCGCGTAGACCTCTGATTGCGCCATGTTGAGCAAAGCAGCGACGTCGCCAACTTCGGTGTTGTATCCCAGCTGTGTAATGCGCGTTCCAACCTCAACCAATGAGCGCAACTGTGCCTGCTCGCGCACAATCTGCGCATAATAGGTGGTATTCGCCGCCGTCGGCACTCCCGAGACAAGAGTATGGAGATAGGCACGCCCGCCAATTTGTTCAAGTTTGCCGCGCCGATCCAACTCTCCACCGACAAGCACCGCGTCGGCAGGCTCGCCGCGCGAGAAAAGATCCATGATCACTTCGAAGACAGTTGCATGTGCAGGACGGTAAAAATCGTCGGTGCGCAATACTTCCACGACTTCAGCAATCGCGTCCTTGGATAGCATCATGCCGCCAAGCACGCTCATCTCAGCTTCAATGTTTTGCGGGGGCGTACGTTCGAAGCTTGAGTTCGCAATAATTTCACTCACGGAAGCAACCTCTTTCTCTCGGCCCCATCATATCCGCGTCCCCGATCAGTTAGTGGTGTCCACGCCTTTCTCACATTACCCCGCCTGTGGTGGCGTCCACACACTGCCGTCACCACCACAAACAGAAATCGACATGAAGACGTGACGTAGGCTTCCTTAAAATACGTCACAAACCGGCGTAAGCTGAAGAGAAGTTTTGCACGCGACGTCCGAGGAACTACCTTGTCGAAAACATTCCACTCCCTGCAATACCCCAACTATCGTCTCTGGTTCATCTCGAACTTTTTCTCAGCAAGTGCGATGTGGGTGCAACGCGTGTGCCAAATCTGGATCGTGCTGACCATACTCACAGATAATTCGGCAATCGCAGTCGGAATTGTGACGGCCTTGCAGTTTGCGCCTCAAATTGTCCTCGGACCACTTGGCGGAGTACTAGCTGACCGCGGAAACCGACGTCGGGTGATTCAGGCTGGCCAGATCGTTATTGCAATGCTCTCACTCATCTTGGGTATCCTCGTCGTAACCGGGGATGCACAGCTGTGGCATGTGTATCTTCTGGCCTTTATTGCCGGCACCTCTGACGCCCTCACCTCTGCCACACGCAACACGTTCGTCTCCGAACTCGTTCCCTCGAGCGCACTTCCGAACGCGATCTCGCTCAATTCCACAGCATTTAATATCGCCCGTCTCATCGGCCCAGCAACTGCAGGCGTGATGATTGACTGGTTCGGCGCCGGATGGGTTCTCATTGCCGATTTCACGATCTTCTTCGTGCCGGTTGTCACACTCATCCTCATGCGGAAGGAAAACTTTTTCCCCTTCTCAGCAGTCGCGCGTCACAAAGGGATGGTTCGCGAGGGCTTTTCGTATATCAAAACGCGTAGCGATATCCTCGGTATCCTGATACTCGTCGGTGTGATCTCCGGCCTGGGCTTCAATTTCCAGATGACTCAGGCGCTGATGGCTACACAAGTTTTCAACCGCAGTGCTGGCGACTACGGTTTGCTCGGCTCCGCTCTCGCAATCGGTTCTCTTTCGGGAGCGTTAATTGCTGCGCGACGTGCTGCTCCGCGATTTTCCTATATCCTCTTCGCTGGCTTCACCTTCGGATTCATGTCGATCGGTGCAGCTTTCGCGATCAACTATTGGGTGTTCGCTCTTCTCATGGTTCCATGCGGGTTCCTCATGCTGACATTCTTGATCGGCTGTAACACCCTGATTCAAACTTCCGTTCCGCCGGAACTACGCGGGCGCGCCCTGGCGATCTACTTCGCAATCAACCTTGGATCCACTCCACTCGGTGCCATTCTTGTAGGATGGGTCGGCGAAAATTTTGGCGCGCGGTGGTCGTTAGCGATCGGTGGCATCGCAGCCCTGATTGTCTCACTGGTGGTTTTTGTGTGGACAAAGTCGCATTGGGACGTGGAACTTCACCGCGCCCGTCACTGGCCGTTTGTCTCAATCAACGGTCCGCGCGAACGCGCTCACCTCTCCGAGCAAGAAAATGCAGATCTGACAGTCCAGCGTGTTCGTCGCGGTGATGAACACGCGACTGAAGCCTAGCGGTTCTTCTTCAGTCCCATCCAGGCGGTTCCGCGCACACGCCACATCATGGTGGCAGCGCGTGCTCCCATAAAGACGAGAGCATATCCGCCCCATAGCGCAAGCATACCGACTGTACCTGCCTTCCATAGCAGGAAGAGCACAGCAACCGGCGCAAAAGCAACCAGCGCAATCACCATGTAACGCGCGAGCGCGCGAGTATCCCCCGCACCGATCAGCACGCCGTCGAGAATGTAGGCAACCGACGCAACTGGCATCGACGCGGCAATCACCCACATGGCATATCGTGCAACCTCACGCACTTCACCGTCGGCAGTCATCGCCCACGGTACGGCGAATGCGAGGAGTACGTAAAGTATCCCCACACCAATACCGGCTCGGACACCCCACGCCTCACAGCGACGCAAGATCCGATGCACCTCATGCGTGTCACCACGCCCAAGCCCTTGACCGGTGAGGATTTGTGCGGCTGTGGCAAGCGAATCCATTCCAAACGAAGCAAAGTTCCACATCGTCATCACGATCTGATTCGCGGCTAGTTGCACGGTTCCCAGGTGCGTTGCAGCCGAGATCTGTAAGATGAGCGCAGCACGCAGACACAGCGTGCGAATCACGAGCGGCCCGGCGTCGCGTAATGAGCGCATCACTCCGCCTCCCGACGGGGTGAGAGGTGCATGGTGTGCGCGAGCCAGTTTGACGACGGCGTAGGTCAGGTAGCCGCCCATTGCAGTTTGCGCGATAGCAGAACCAGCGCCTGCACCAGCAACACCAAGTCCTGCACCATAGATGAGAAAGGCGTTCAATGGGATGTTGGCGAGTGCTCCAGCCGTGGCAGCTTTGAGTGGCGTTTTGGCGTCCGCAAAGCCACGTAAAGTTCCGTTTGCTGCCAAGACGAGGAGCATTCCAGGCAGGCCAGGCGCACAGGCACGTGTATAGGCAACAGCTTGATCAGCGACGTCCGCAGCGGGCTGGAATAGTCCGATCACTGATGGTGCAAATATATGCAGAGTAATTGCCAGGATGGCACCCAGAGTGAGCGCCAACCACATGCCGTCGATCCCTTGACGCAATCCACGTGCAGGCTTTCCTGCACCGACAAAACGTGCAGTGGCAGCAGTAGTGGCATAGGAAAGAAAAATGCACACGCCCACGATGGTGCCTAACACCGTGGAGGCAAGTGAGAGACCGGCAAGGGGAACCGTCCCAAGACGCCCGACCATCGTCGAATCTACCCCGATGAGGAGTGGTTCCACGAGGAGTGTAGCGAGCGAGGGCAATGCGAGGGCAAGTATTTGATGGTCAAGTTCGCGTGAATTCAGCGCGTTTGCATATTTGCCTGCGTCCTGAGAATCGTGCGTTACGGCATGTGAATGTTCTTTTCGTGATGTCATCATTTCCACCTTACCCGCGTATGCGATCATGGTGCCGGAATGCGTGGAAGATATGTGGACTCGTATTCCAAAATAATGTGCTGTGGAGAACTTGAGGTTTTTACACAGGCTGGGCGTGCCGCCAATGTACCGAATGGAGCAATATTCCACAGATGTGAATAACTCGGTGGGCGAAATTACGGGCTTTCCTGCGAATTTATCCACGATTGTGGGTAACTGTGTGCAAAACTGTGGATAACTTCGATTATTTTTCCACTACTTGTCCACTGTTTCAGACAAGAAATCCACAATAAACAGTAAAGTTTCCACAGCCTCTGTGGAAACTTTACTCTTTTCATGTCCTACCGCTACTCACAACAACAACAAAATACATGGCGTTGCCACGGACATCACTGATGCGTGGGTTCTTCCCAGGGGCGACGGTTGATCCTGCGCGAAAGGATGACGTACGCAATCACAAGAACCACCGCAGCTAGACGCGCCCACTGCGATTGCCAGAAAGCCAACATGCCCACACACGCCACGAGCAAAACAAAGATGAGGGCAATGTTCTCACGCCCTTTGCCGTACTCAAGTGCTGAAGTCACTGACCATCCTGCGAATAGCACTAAGAGAGTTGCCTCAAAAAGGAGTAACCAAAAGGAGTCAGTCGAGTCACCAACATTTTGCGTAAACGATGTCGCTAACCCTACCCACGCAAGAATAGGGAAATATTCAACGATCGCAGTAGTGGTCATCTTCACGGGCTGCTCACCCATTATGCACTCCTTCTATTGAATGTTCCTATGATATATCGAAAGTGGCGGTGGAGAGGAAAACCTCTCCACCGCCACAAAATTCAGCTGGATCTGACCGCTACTACCACGTCATCCCGCGTTGAACATCAACGAATGTTCGCGAGCTTCTTTGACGTAACGACATCCCCTCATCATGACATCATGAGGCAGCTACAACCGAAAGGTTGGCGCGAGCCTCGATATCCTCGCCGAGCTTGACCAGTGCAGTGTACTCACCAACCGACTTGATGTGCTGCGACAGGTTGATCGAACGACGATCAACGTTCTTGCCGGTGGCAGCATTGATAGCCTGGGCAACATCAGCGGTCGAAACGCCACCGAAGAGGCGGCCATTTTCACCAGCAGTCTTCACAATCTGGAAGGTGACACCTTCGATTGCCTCGCGAGCCTCGCGAGCAGCTTCGATCGATTCGGTAGCGCGCTTACGACGCGACTCCGTGATCTGATCGATCTGTCGCTGAGCACCCTTAGTCCACGCGGTAGCGTAGCCACGCGGGATGAGGTAGTTACGAGCGTAGCCATCCTTGACGGTGGCGACATCGCCCGCGTCGCCCAGACCCTTAACTCCGTGAGTAAGAATAATCTTCATTATTTATTACTCCTCTCAGCGGTTCGAGCTGGTGTAGGGGAGCAGTGCCATTTCACGCGCGTTCTTCACGGCGCGAGCGATCTGACGCTGCTGCTGAACGGTGACGCCGGTGACGCGCTGCGAGCGGATCTTACCGCGGTCCGAAATGAACTTGCGCAGGGTTGCGGTGTCTTTGTAGTCGATGTTCTCGATCTTCGCAGCCTTGAGGGGATTTCCCTTCTTCTTCGGCTTGCGCAGAACTGGCTTTGCCATTATTCCTCTTCTCTATACGGGGTCGAAACCCCAAAAAGTTCATGAGATACGCGTGTGACGCGCGAGTGCCTCAGCCATTGACCGAGGCCGTAAGAGATCAGAACGGCGGGTTATCGTCGAACGACGATCCACCTGCCGGCGCCTGGCCCCACGGATCCCCTGCCGAGCCACCTTGGGGTGCATCGTACGATGCACGTCCTTGGTTGTACCCGCCTTGGGGTGCGTAGTTGTTGCCACCGCCGAAGCCGGAATTTCCGCCACGGTTTCCTCCGCCGTTACCGCCTGCCCGCTTTGACACCTGTGCGGTGGCATAGCGCAATGACGGACCCACTTCATCAACCTGCATTTCAACGGAGGTTCCCTGAGAACCATCGTTGCGCTGGTAAGAGCGGATTTGAAGGCGTCCGGTCACGATAACGCGCATTCCCTTAGAAAGAGATTCGGTTACGTTTTCTGCGTAGTCGCGCCAAACGGAGCAGCGAACAAACATCGCTTCGCCGTCTTCCCACTCATTCGTGGATCGGTTAAACGTACGCGGAGTGGACGCCACGGTGAAGGAAGCAACAGGCGTACCAGAGCCTACGTACTTGAGTTCCGGATCAGCCGTGAGGTTGCCGGTGACGGTAATAATCGGTTCGCCTGCCATGATCTTCTCCTTAGTTCTTTGCCTGCTTGGGCTCGAAGCGCAGAAGCTTGGTGCGCAGAACGGACTCATTGAGTCCGAGCTGGCGATCGAGCTCCAGTGCGGTTGCCGACTCGGCGGTCATGTAAACGACCACGTACACGCCTTCCGACTTCTTCTTGATGTCGTAGGCGAGGCGACGGCGACCCATGATGTCCGTCTTGTCCACAGTTCCGCCTTCGGCGGGGACGACGGCGAGCAGCTTGTCGAGGTAAGACTGCAGGTTACGCTCATCAACTTCAGGATCGAGGATGATCATCATCTCGTACTGACGCATGGTATACCCACCTCCTTTGGTCTAAAACGGTTGCGGTCCTTCCGCAACAGGAGGGTTCATGCTTGTGCATGTCTCACGGGTGTGGCACATGCACCGCATCACTCTACCGGATTAGCCGTGAAATTTCGTGCGTTTTGGGCCACATGTGGAGAACATGTTCACACACTATTTTCCGTGCTGAACCGAATTATTTGCAGGCTCATGTCCAGGAGGAGCCGGCGGTGGATACGTGTGGTTCAAACCCCCGTCATTCACCGGTGGCTCAACGGGGTTCTCCGGAACTGACGGCTTTGGCTGTTCCTTCGTCGGCTGAGGCTTTGGCTCTTCTTCAGGTGCCGGGGTACTGAGATCTGGCGTCGGAGTCAGTTCAGGTGTTGGATCCGGCTCTGGAGCCTGGTACTTCGGAGCCGGAACATAAGGCTCGGGTGCCGCTTGCCCTTCAGGGAGTGGGAACTTCTCTGGCGACATATCTGCCAGGGCAGCATTCATGTACTCGTGCATGACAATGCCTGGCAAATTACCGCCTGCCACCTGGGTCTCCCCGCCGAACGGCGCCAGTTTTTCTTCCTCACCATGAGGGCCGATCTGAATCATGTCCACAACAGTCGCAAGCTGCGGGGTGTAGCCACCGATCCATGCAGACCATGGGCCTGACGACGTACCGGTTTTCCCTGCCATGGGATGTCCAGAAACACCCTTTCCTTCAGCAGTTCCACCCCAGTCGTAGACACCTTGCATCATCTGGTTCATCGTGCGAACATCGTTCGCCTCGATCACCTGGTTCGCTGAAGTCGGACCAGTATAAATAACGTTTCCAGCCTTATCCTTCACTTCTCGAATGAGATGTGGGATGGCTTGCTTTCCATCATTCGCGAGTGTGCCAAACACCTTGATCATGTCAATCGGGCGTGCAGATGCGGAACCCAGAACATTTCCGACACGTGAATCCAAGCCTGGAGTCTTCTCGGGAAGGCCAAGATCAATCGCGGCCTGTTTTGCTTTCTCGGCACCTACCTTCTCGTTGAGGATGATGAAAGGAGTGTTGATCGATTGAGCCGTCGCGCGAGCAAGTGTCACAGAACCGTGGTCACGCTCGTCGACGTTGTTGAAGGTTGTGCTGCCAACTTTGTAATGCGCAGGCGAATCCACACGCGAATACGGCCCCCATCCTTCACGGACAGCAGCAAGCAATCCAAAAACTTTGAACGTCGAGCCACCCTGAGCGCGATCTTGTGTCACGAGATTTCGCTGACGCTTCGCATAATCAGCGCCACCGTAAAATGCCACGATTTCGCCGTTTGTTGGATTCATCGACACAGCGCCCACGTAGTTGTTCTTCGGACGATCTTTCGGAAGCTTCGCCACTGCTTCTTCCAGAGCTTTCTGATTCTTCGGTTCGATCGTTGTGGTCACACTAAATCCACCGCGATCAACTTCTTCTTCACTGAATCCGCCCTGGTTAATGAGTTCGGACTTAACTGCCGTAACAATATAGCCAGTGGTTCCCTTCAGTGAATGATTCGCTGAAGGGGAGATCGTCTTCGGCATTGTTTTGCTGGCTCCGTTGTACTCCGCCGCGGTGATCCAACCGTCTTCTTTCATCAGATTCAGCACACGTTCGTAGCGTTGCTGAGCCCGTTGAGGACTAATCGCAGGATCCCACGCTGAGGGGGCAGGGATAATCCCCGCAATAAGGGCTGATTGTTCAAGAGTGAGATCCTTGGCAGAAACATTGAAGTATGCCTTCGCTGCAGATTCGATACCGTACGTACCTCGGCCAAAATAGATGGTGTTCAGGTAGTTTTCCAAAATTTGTTCTTTGGACTGACTGCGATCAATTTTCAAAGCGAGGAGAGCTTCTTTACCTTTGGAAACCAACGACGCATTCGTTCCAGTGTAGTAGCGTTCGGCATACTGCTGGGTCAACGTTGACCCACCTTGGGTTGGCAAGCCGCGAATATTGTTCCAAAATGCGCGCGCGATACCCTTCAAATCCACACCGTTATTCTGGTAGAAACGTCGATCCTCGCTGGCCACCACTGCGTTGCGCATAAACGGAGAAATCTTATCTAACGGAACTGAATCACGATTCACCTTGGAAAAGGATCCAAGTTTCGTTTTTCCATCCGCATAGTAGGTCATCGTGTTCTGTGCTAATGCGAAGTCTGCAGGCGCTGGAATCTTTGTCGCCGCATATAGGCCGGCCAGGCTTCCAAAGCCGAGAGCGATCAACAGTAAAAAAGCCCCGATAACTACACGCCACGAAGGCACCCACCGGCGAATAGGGCCGTAGCCCGCGCGCGGATAGTTCCACCCTTTAACGCGCTTCGGCTTAGTCTTCGCCTTCGTTGACGTCACCATTATTTCCCTCACTTGTCATTGTTTGCATGCCTTCTAGGCGCTTTAAGCTGCCCAGTTAGCCCAGAGAGCCGACGGTGGTTCTTCTTCTGTCCCTCGCCCGTGTCTTCGTTCGAAGATCCACCAAAGGGATTTCGGAACTCTATAAATTCATCCTCTACTTCAGCATCAATATCGTAAAAACCTTCACGCCGACGCGTTTTCGCCTCGTCTTCCGAGATGAGGAATGCGTCAACCCACCTGCTCCTGGGGTCAGAGTCTACTAGGAGAGCCTTGAAGAAAAGTGTGAGAGGCACCGCAAGAATGGATCCTAACCATCCCACAATAACCGTCCAAATCGTCAACGAGATAAAGGTGACCGTCGTCGACAAGCCAACACGATCGCCAGTGAACTTCGGTTGGATGAAGGTCTGGATCACCACGTTCGACACCACATAGAGCACGGCTACCCACATCATCGATTGCCATCCCTGATCCAGCAATGCCATGAGCATCGGGGGAACAACCCCCATAAAGAAGCCCACATTCGGGATGTAGTTCGTAATGAATGCCCAGACACCCCAGGTCCACGCAAGCGGCACACCAAGCATCTGCATACCGATGGCGTCAATCACAGCCACAATCAGACCGAAAACGGTGGAGATAATCCAGTACTGGCGAACCCTGCGTTCAAAGCTCCCGAGTGCTGAAGCGAGGTGTGAGTGCGTCATTCGCATGATCGTATTTCGTGATCCGAGTACCATCGTGTCCACCGTGATGAAGAACAACGCCACCACGACGATCATAATCAGACCACCCACTGACGAGACATAATCGAACAGGCTCCATGCCCATCCCACAACCGAATTAAAATTCAGTTGGTTGAGATATACCGAGAAATCCTGCGTTTCGATCCCCTTGTCTTGAGCGAACTGCAAGACAGTTTGAACGATGTTTTCAAAGTTATCCGAATACTTCATGAGTGTTGCCGGCAGAGGCATCAACGACAACACAGCAATTCCCACAACAGTCAAAATAAAGCCCACCACGGTGATGATCATCGCGGTGGCAGCAAGCCATGACGGCCAGCCCTTCTTCATGAGCCATTGACCGATTGGCCGGAACGCTAGCACGATCGTAAATGCTAAGAAAACCGGCCCGAAAACATTTTGAATTGCGGAAAGACCAGCCCCCACAATCACCAAGAGAGCAAGAACCGCGAGAATGACGATTCCGTTAATTTTCCCGCTGGCCTGAACAATTTCCTCGCTGTCACTGCCAATACCGTGATTGTCATGGCCAGATTCTGACAGCTCAACATCAGGTTGGACATGCTGAGCCTGGCGCTCACCATCTGAATCGCTCGCGCGCTCCGGTGCGAGTGGGGTTTCGTTTTCCACTTTCCCTCTCTTTCGTTCACGTTTATTGTGCCCGATAGATACGACACTTTTTGTCGAACACTCGCCCACAGCGCAACTTCAGAGATTACTCACTGCGGATTCCTCGTCTTTTTCGCCGACGCCGATGCGCACATATATTGTCCCACACACACCACACACGACGGTCGCCACACAAAAGACGATTCGGTTCCATCCCTCTGGCGGTAACACTAAAACCGCAGACAGAGCAGCCAAAATAAAGGCCATGTTAAAAGCCATATCATAGAAGACAAAGGCTCGTCCACGATAACGGTCTGCCGTAGTGGTTTGGACGATCGTGTCCACCGCAATTTTCGACCCTTGTGCAGAAAACCCCAGGAGCACTGCTGCGATATGCAACCACGGAGTGTGCCATGAACCAGCAACAATCACCTGTGACACTGCCGTGATGCCAAAACACCAACATATCCACGTCCATGGGCTCATCACATTATTCGCAATCGGTGTCGCCACCACTGCTAGTGCATTGCCGACAAACGAGACGCCCCCGACCAGCGCGAATTGCGCGAATCCAGCGGAGGTATTCATCGGATCCGCTAAGAGATGTCGAGAGATCATGATCAACGCAACGAAGTTGAGACCGTAGACAAAACGGTGGGAGGCAATCGCTGCGAGCGCGAGGGCAGGAATGCGTCGGTGGATGAGGTAACGCGCCCCACTGACCATATCGGAAGTAACTTTTCTGATATCACTCCACGCGCTCGAAGTCGGTGGTGTGCGCGGTCCAAGAGCACTGGCGTCGAAAAACATCACCGAGAGCAGCGACGAGAGCCCAAAGATGGCAGCCGCAGCCACAAGTGAGCCTCCCGATGTCCACGACGGCGGAAGAGCGAGTGCCAGTAGCGCACCGATTCCGCCGCCCACAGCTGCCATCAATGAGCCGAGCGTAGGCGTAATCGAGTTTGCGATCAGATATAACCGCAAGGGAAGTGTATGAGGCAACGCCGCCGATAATCCTGCTAAGAGGAAACGATTCACCCCCAGTGCGCTCAACGCCAGAATGTAGACCACAGGGGTGTCGCCCACAGTTTCGATAAGTACTGCCAAGATCCCGGCGAGCCCCAGTCGCACTGCATTTCCCACTACCAGCACGTTGCGCCGTCGCCAGCGATCCAGAAGAGGGCCGGCAAATGGGCCAATCACTGTGAAGGGCATGAGCAGGATCGCGAAGGCGATCGCTATCTGCCCTGCCGTTGCCGCCTTCGTTGGGTTGAAAATTAAAAGTGTTGCGAGGCCTACTTGGAATAAACCGTCACCTGTTTGGGAAACGAGCCGTATCGCAAGCAACCGGCGGAACTGCCGATAGCTCAGGCATTCACGGAGTTTCACGCCCGTTCTTCCCACCACGCGAGCAGACGCCGTGTGGCCTCTTCTTCACCCAAAGGCCCCTCTTCCATACGAAGATTCAGCAAGTACTTGCGTGCCTCACCAACGTCACGCCCAGGGGTGATCCCCAGCAGATCCATAATCTGAGCACCGTCAAGATCCGGACGAATAGCATCGAGCTCTTCTTTTTCCTTCAGCGCCACGATACGTTCTTCGAGATCGTCCATCGCTGCACTGAGCCAACGCGCTTTGCGCTTATTGCGTGTGGTGACGTCAGCACGAGTGAGCCGGTTCAGACGCTCAAGGAGTTCTCCGGCGTCTGTGACATACCTGCGCACAGCAGAATCGGTCCACGCCTGTTCACCGTAGCCATGGAAACGCAAGTGCAGTTCAACCAGCCGCGAGACGGCTTTCATTGAGGCTTTATCGAATTTCAATTCTTTCATTCGGCGTCGAGTCATCCGCGCGCCGACGATATCGTGCGCATGGAAAGAGACTGTCCCGTCTGGCTCATATTTTCGAGTAGCTGGCTTGCCGACGTCGTGCATCAGTGCCGCGAATCGGAGCACGAAATCTGGCTGAGGAACTGCTCCATCGGCATCAGTTTCCAGCGCGATCGCCTGATCAAGAACAGTGAGAGTGTGCTGATAGACGTCCTTGTGACGGCCGTGTTCGTCGACCGTGGCGACCAATCCAGAAACCTCTGGAAGAACGACGTCGGCGACGCCGGTTTCAACCATCAGTTCGATTCCGCGGCGTGGGCACGCGCCAACAATAAGCTTTTCGAGCTCCGCTTGGATGCGTTCAACCGACACGATGTCAAGGCGCGAAGCTTGATCTGCCATGGCTGTCATCACGCGTTGCGACACATCAAATTCCAGCTGGGATGCGAAACGCGCCGCACGCATAATGCGCAACGGATCATCATCAAAACTCTGTTCAGCGGCAACTGGGGTATCAAGAACACCAGCTTCGAGATCGTCGAGACCGCCGCATGGATCAACCAACTCCAGCTGCGGAACTCGCACAGCCATGGCGTTCACCGTGAAATCACGCCGCGTGAGGTCACCTTCGAGACTGTCGCCGTATTTCACTTCAGGTTTGCGCGAATTGGGATCATATTCCTCGGTGCGATATGTGGTTACTTCCACCACAAGTCCATCCTTGGCAGCACCAATTGTCCCGAATTCCTTGCCGATGTCCCAGACGCCGTCTGCCCACTCTTCGAGTAGTTTCTCCGTGTCTTCCGGGCGTGCGGAGGTGGTGAAATCGAAGTCGTGAATCGGCCGTCCCAAGAACGCGTCGCGAACTGGGCCTCCGACGAGTGCCAATTCATACCCGGAACGTGAGAAAATGGATCCCAGTTGAAGGATTGCCGCAGGAAGCTGACGCAGGGACGCGAGTCCTTGCATCAACACCTCGGCACGTCGGTTCGTACCGGCGGAAGTTTTTTGTGTAAGCGGAAGCGATTCATCGGTAGGCACCTTATAAGGGTGCCATGAATTCGAGTCGAATCCCACCCCGCTTGCACCTTGGATGTACAGAAGAATTATGAGGAGAAGAGTTCCAACGCCGCCGCCCCGCCCGAGCGGCGAAAAGACGCACACCCGGCTAAGGTCTCGGCGTGCCTCGAATCTGCCTGTGTCGAACGAAACATCAGCAGGCGGCGTGATCGTTGCCGTACACAACGGGCACGCATACGTGGCCGTCATCGCGCGCCGGAATCGCGCCGGTCGTCTCGAATGGGTTCTACCCAAAGGTCATCTCGAAGGAGTCGAAACTGCACGAGAAGCAGCTGTGCGCGAAATTTCCGAAGAGACAGGTATTTTCGGGCGCGTATTGAAGCATCTCGCGTCAATTGATTACTGGTTTTCCGGCCATGACCACCGCGTTCACAAAGTTGTCCACCATTTCCTATTGGAGGCTCTCGAAGGAACCATCACTGTGGAAAACGATCCTGACCACGAAGCCGAGAAGGCAGAATGGGTGCGTATTGATCGTGTCGCGACTCGCCTGGCATATCCGAACGAACGCCGGATTGTGGGCGATGCCGCTGCAATTCTTCGAGGTGAGCGAGAGTGAAACGACGTCTGAGTGTTTTTTTCGCTACTGTATGCGCAACTTTCGCGGCCTTTGCCGGTTGTGTTGGGTCAGCAGCGGCACTCCCGACGACGTCGTCGTCTGGCTCGTCAATCGTGGCTACACCGCAGCTTCCAGCGCCGCCGTCGTTCACTCGAACTCACAAATCCTCCCAACCACAGGTCACCATCACATCCGTTGGCTCGCCTGTTCTTGCGCCAGGAACCCCACTTCGCATCACAGTGAATGTTTCCAATCCATCCACTTCACCTCTGACACTGACGCATTTCGATCTTCGCGCGGCTTACTCTTCACCACTCAATGATCAAAATATTCGCGATTGGATGCGAGGAAACCTCGATTCAGCCCCAGTTGCCCGTGATTCCTCGCCACTCACTGTTCCCCCTGGTGGGAGCGAAATCCGCACCATTAGTGTGGAAGCGAAAGACCTGACGTGGGATACGAGCCAGTTTGGATGGGGACCGCGCGGTATCCTCGTTCGCGCCACAACTGATCAGGGAGAATACCTTAGCGACACTAGCTTCATCATCGTTGCTCCGAAAGTGAACCTGCAACGCACACCGACCACCGTCGTCGCGCCGCTTGTTCGGTCGGCACACAATATTGCTCAGCAAGGGACACTCTCTGATTTTCTTGCACAGGCACGTCCCTTGAGAGTTGCGCCTGAACCGACGACGAAACCGACACCGACACCTCAGTCGGAAAAGAGCAAAGCGAGCGGAAAAACTGATCACGAAACCAACACCGCGCCTGAAGGAAACGACATCTCGTCACCCGGTGATCTCTTTGCTCAGGTTCCAGCATTCATCAAGGAACCTGAAGATATCGGGGCGATGCTTCAGCTCCTCGGACAAGCCCAGAAAGGGATGGAATTCCTCGTTGACCCCACCCTGCAAGCCTCATCAAGATTTACCGAGGCGGTATCACAGCGCGATCATCATTTCCTTCCAACTTTCGATGCGTCGATAACGTCCTTTACTGCTGCTCATCGGCCTACACTAGCCAGCGCTGCGATGTCAGAGGACAACTCAGTGACCTACGGGCTGACTGATTCGGCGTCCTTGAAGACAGCGAAAGACGCCGGTTTCACTGCAGGAATCGTCTCAAGCCGCGATTTTTTCCCACACGCAGAACTTACCTATACTCCCAGCGCTTACGTGCCAGCGAAGGAAAGTGAACTTCCAAGCGATGTGTATGTTTTTGATCAATCGCTT
The DNA here is from genome assembly GCF_053585065.1 of Arcanobacterium sp. (ex Cirak et al. 2026). Lineage (NCBI taxonomy): Bacteria > Bacillati > Actinomycetota > Actinomycetes > Actinomycetales > Actinomycetaceae > Arcanobacterium > Arcanobacterium sp. (ex Cirak et al. 2026). The sequence continues at coordinate 172,905 of NZ_JBQJCE010000001.1, read as the reverse complement.
TCGGACACACTCGCGGGATACATGCCGGGGGCAGGCCCTGTTACCAGCGGCGCATCTGCCTCGAGTTCTCACACAAGCTCTGACTCGCAATCAAAACCTGTGGAAAAGGTTAATGCTCTCGATTCACGTCAACTCGCGCTGACTGTGTCTGCCATGCAGTACCGGGAACGTCCCAATGATCAACGAGGGATCATCGCAGCGTTTCCGCGTGGAACAGACATTCGAACGGAAACCGCCAGATCTCTTCTGCAAGCACCGTGGGCAATGCCTGCCTCCCTGGAAGATCAAAAGAAAACTGCTGCCAGTGGCGAGTACCTTGCCCGGGAAAAAGAACCGAGCACCAATGTCGTAAACGCGGATACTCTTCGTCATCTCCAACAAGCACGGCACTCGCTGGCAGCGGTTGCCAATGCCACTCCATTTAGCACTGATCTCAATCAACTCAACGATCTTTATACCTCGCTGGCAGCGGCTCAGATTTCAGCTGGGGGTCCGAGCACCGCGGCGCTTCACATTGATCACATGACAATTGCGTCCACTGCACACCTAGAGGTCAAAGTCGCTGAGACCTCTACAATTAACATGATTTCTGAGGCGTCATCGATCCCACTCCGGGTGATAAATCCGCTTCCTTTCCCTATCAATGCTCAAGTCGTTTTACGTATGCCAGACCAACGCCTGCGTGCTGATTCCCCAGCTCCAGCCGCCATCCCGGCAAAAAATTCGGCAACGATCTCTATTCCTGTCAAAGCCTATGGCTCAGGCGATCTCGATGTAGAAGCCCATGTCGAGACCCCCGGGGGTGAAGTTCTCAGCTCCCGAACCTCGCTCAATATTCGAGTGCGTGCCCAATGGGAAAACGTTGGCACAGTGGTTATCGGCTCGCTCGTGGTCATTCTCTTTGCGACAGGCGTGGTGAAGTCGGTGAGGAAGGGACGTCGATCCCATCCTGTTTCGGCTGACGAATTCGGTGAGAACGTGAAACGTTCATCTGGACAGCTATCGGGATAGACTTGTGGAAGGTCTTGCCATAGTAAAGGAGATCACGTGAGTAAGGAATTTGTGCAACCCGGCGATCGTATCGCTGAGCGATTCGATCTCGTCTATCCGATCGAGCATAGCTTGGGTGCACGCGATGGCGTGAGCGCGTGGATTGCGCGCGACACGATCCTCTCTCGCAGCCTGCGCGCAATCATTATCGGGCACGACTGCCCTCACGCTTCGGAAATCGCCGACGCTGCCCGGCGTATTGCCCTCATTTCTGATCCACACCTCGTCTCCACGATCTCTGTCATCGACACTGACTCACTCACTGCGATCTTCACTGAAGTTCCCCCGGGTATTCCGTTCACCGCGTACCTTGGCGGCGACCCTATCGATCCGCGCATCGTGTGGTCACTCGTAGGCGAAGTTGCAACGACAGTGAACAACATCCGTCACCGCGGAGTGCGACATCTCTGTTTGGACGCTTCCGACATCTTGATCCAAGACACTTCAGGGGTTGTTGTTGACGGCTTTGGCATCCAAGCTGCGCTGAATGATGAAGATACCTCACTCCCATGGGAAGATCTCGACGCTCGTGAGACAAAAGGACTCATCCAGCTCACAGCCGCACTTTTGCTTGGACGCAATGTCGATGATTCTCAAGTGAGCATCGAACGTGCTCTCGATATCGATGGTCTCCCTGAGCCCCTCAGAGCAGTTTTGTCATCGCCCGGCGACGATAAAACACCAGCCGACTTCGTGCGCGCTATTGTCCCGTGGCCCGAACTGGACACTTCATCCTTACCAGTTGTCAACGAGCCCGCCGACGTCGGCTCCCGACGTCCGGTTCCTCCCGCTACCTCTGCCGACGCCGATCGCCGCGCTTTCAACGTCGGCCACGTCGCATTTCCTCCAGTTCGTCAGCAAGATAATCCGCAGCAAAATGATACGACGGTGCAGCCAGAAGGATCATCTGAGGACACCCAGGCGATAAAGCCAGCTTCTTCAAAGGCCGAAGCCGCGCAAGTGGTTGAGAAAACGCTGGGTATTCAGGATGACAGTGGCGTGAGCAATGTGCAGTGGCCTAAACCCTCCGCTGATGAATTTGTCGCTTCAGCGATACCTGCTCCTGGAGCAGCAGCAATCATTGACAGTGTTGCAGCAGTACGGCCAGATCCGAATTTTGCACACCCCATTGAGGTTCCAGGCGAACAGGCTCCCGAGTCTGTCATTACTGATGTTGATGCCGATACAGACAGCAACGCTGGTGTCGCCTCCGGCACTGGCACTGGCACTGGCACTGGCACCGACCCTGACACTGGCACCGACCCTGACACCGCCCCTGACACTGGCACCGACCCCGACACCGCCGTCGTCCCCGTCGTGAAAGAAAACGTTGAGCAAGAGACCGCATCACCACAAGAAGCTCCTCCCCACAACACTGTGGTTATGCCGACTCTCGACCGTTACTCACCGCTGCCAGCGCAACCCCCAGAAGGTGTGACGCGCACGTCGGCTTTTGCTCCCACGCGATCAGGACACGGACCAACGCACGGTGCTATTGCAGGAGCCGGCAACTCAAGTGGAGATCTTGTTGCACCGCGCAAATTTAACCCATCCAAAGTCGTCGTCAGCGTCTTTGCAATCGGCGTAGCTGTTGCAGGTGTGTGGTCACTGGCATCACTTTTCCGTCCACTCGATCCAGTTCAACCCTCCTCAAGTGCTTCTTACCTTGACTTGAGCTCATCCAACGGAAACAGCGCTGGTCAATCACCACAGTCGCAGACATCCGACAGCAGTGTGGCACCAAAAATCGCATCCGCTGACGTCATCACTCTGGGCATCGAAAACTTCCGCGGTGCGCCAAAAACTAATGTCAATAATGTTGAAGGTATCCAAGCCGCGATCGATTCAAAGCCCGAGACCAGCTGGCGTTCGTGGTGGTTCTCTTCACAAGAGATGAAGCCAGCAGATTCCACTGTTATCGTGCTGAAACTCGTGGAAAAAGCAAATATTTCTGAAGTGAATCTCAAAGAAGCAGGCCGCGGCGGGAATATTGAGTGGCGTGACACCGTTCCTGAAAAGGCAACGGAAGGCGATGTGGTCGCCCAGGGAGAGCTCAGTGGTGACACCACGCTGAGAGCCAAAGATCCGGTGGCTACTGACACCGTGGTTCTTCGGGTCACTAAGCTCCCCGTGGGAACCGACGGAAAATTCCGTCTCAACATTTCAGAAATTACGCTTAAGTAACAACTATCGGAAAGGCCTTTCATGGCAGTTCATGACGTCATCATTGTTGGATCAGGACCAGCTGGTTGGACCGCTGCAGTCTACACGGCACGCGCAGGCATGAAGCCGATCGTGCTAGCAGGAACCCTCGAAGCCGGCGGTGCGCTGATGAACACCACCGAAGTGGAAAATTACCCTGGCTTCCCCGATGCCGTTCTTGGCCCAGAGCTGATGGACAAGATGCAGAAGCAAGCTGAGCGTTTTGGAGCTGAGGTGCTCTATGAAGACGCTGTTCGCTTTGAACTCGATGGCCCGGTGAAGAAGATCCACACCGACTCACAGACCTACGAAGCCTACACCGTTATTTTAGCTCTGGGTTCTGCCTATAAGAAGCTTGGTTTCCCGCGTGAAGCTGAGCTTTCTGGCAAAGGTGTCTCATACTGTGCTACCTGTGATGGGTTCTTCTTCAAGGATCGCGAGATCGTCGTGGTTGGTGGCGGTGACACCGCTGTCACTGAGGCTCTCTTCCTTGCCCGCTTCGGTTCGACGGTTCATGTTGTTCACCGTCGTGATGAACTGCGTGCCTCCAAGATTATGGCGAACCGACTCCTGGCGAATGACAAGATCGTCATGCACTGGAACAAGGAAGTTGTCGATGCCCGAGGCGAGGGGGCACTTGAGTCCTTGACCTTGCGCGATACTGTCACCGGTGAAGAAAGCACGCTGGCAGCAGCCGGACTTTTTGTGGCAATCGGTCACGAACCGCGTACAGCAGTTCTTGATGGAGCAGTTGAACTCGAAGACGGTGGATACATTAAGGTGGCCGAACCGACAACAGCTACCTCAATCCCCGGTGTCTTCGCTGCTGGAGATGTTGTCGACCATCTCTACCGCCAGGCGGTTACTGCAGCTGGTACTGGTGCCCGCGCGGCAATGGATTCGGAGCGTTACCTGATCGATCACAAGTCAGAGCTCGAATCTCTTCACTGAGGCAATAGCGCCAATTTCTCATACGCAGACTCGCGTCCACTTGCTGTTCTACACAGCAAGTGGACGCGAGCTTTATCGTCGGATATGGGCTGTGTTTCACCAGGTCACGCGCGGTTTCCACCATTCCAACAATGGTGTGGCACAGCGTTAATCAAATGAATCAGCTAACTATGCGGTCGAGAACAAAATCGTCGACGTCGGCGGACTAGCTCCCGTCACGCAGTTACGGCACCTCGTGCACGAATCATGCATGAATACATGTGAGGGAACGCCACCATGTCCAACAAGAAAAACTCACGGTACCTGCCAATGATCCAGTGTCCGACACCGTTTCACGTGAAACGAACCTCTCCGAACGATACCTCGTTCGATAGATCTCCCATCAAAAACTAAGCCCACATTGAAACTCCACAGCGTCTCAGCGTGAGCCTCAGATACCGTCTTATCTCCCGACAACTGAATTCTGAATCGACGGTGTTCACAAAACTCATATGGTTGGTTGGCGTAGTTTCCATTCTTCACTTCGTGAGCGGCTTCACGCATCTTCTGATGATTCGTGGCATGATTAGCGAAAACATATTGTGATCCAAGGAGGAATTGTGAGCGGCCATAACAGCATTTCATCAAAGATTGCCTCGGCAGCCGCCGCAGGCACGCGTCTGGATCCGTGGTTTGATGCCTATGCCGACCGCGCTTTAGGAATGAAGCAGTCAGAAACTCGCTCCCTTTTTGCCGTTGCAAACCGCCCAGAGGTTGTCTCTCTCGCAGGCGGTATGCCGAACATCGTCGGACTTCCGCTCGATTTCCTTGCCGACATGACCTCTCGACTCATTCGTGAACGCGGGCCTCAGTTGCTTCAATATGGCGGGGGACAGGGCGAAGAAGAGCTGCGCGAAATGATCCTCGAAGTTATGCGCGCAGAAGGCATTCGTGCCCACGTGGACAATATCGTTGTGACCACCGGAAGCCAGCAAGCACTTGATCTCGTCACTCAAATTTTCATTAATCCAGGCGATACCATCGTGGCAGAAGCCCCAAGCTATGTAGGCGCACTCGGTGTTTTCCGTGCTTATCAAGCTAATGTTGTGCACGTAGCAATGGATGCGGACGGGATGATTCCGCACGCGCTCGATGAAACGCTCACTCGTCTCGCCTCTGAGGGCAAGCCCGTGAAGTTCATTTACACCGTTCCGAACTTCCACAATCCGGGCGGTGTGTGCATGTCAGACGAACGCCGCCCTCAGATCGTCGAAATCGCACGCCGACACCACGTCCTTATTCTCGAAGATAACCCTTACGGAATGCTTGGCTTTGACGATCAGGTCATGCGTCCGCTGCAAACCTACGATCCCGACGTCGTCGTTTATCTCGGTTCTTTTTCGAAGACTTTTGCACCAGGTTATCGCGTGGGATGGGCGCTTGCACCGCACGCCGTCACCCAACGCCTCGTCCTAGCCAATGAGAATGCCGTACTCTCGCCAACGAAGGTCGGCCAGCTTTCAATCGCAGAATACCTACGCACCTATGATTGGATGGCACAAATCAAGGAATATCGGACGATGTATAAGGGACGCCGCGATGCGATGATCGGAGCACTCTCGAAGTATCTCCCACAATGTGAGTGGAATGTTCCCGCCGGCGGCTTCTATACATGGGTGAAGATTCCTGACGGCCTCGATGCCAAGGCAATGTTGCCGCGTGCAACGGCGAAACTCGTGGCTTACGTTTCCGGAACTGCTTTCTATATGGATGGCCAGGGCCGCGATCATCTGCGCTTATCCTTCTGCTATCCGCCGGAGGATCACATCGTAGAGGGCGTTCGCCGACTTGCCGGGGTTATCGAAGCAGAAGAAGAGCTCGTGGGACTTTTTGGGACAGCAAATCTTCGTCACCGTGACGGTTTTGAACGCCCAGCACCCGATCTCCTCTGACACCGACAAATCATCCATACCCACGACAGATAATTTTCCTCTGAAAGGACATGCCATGGATAAGCCCCTCACTGTTGCGGTGCTCGCCGGCGGACTCAGCCACGAGCGCGATATTTCCTTACAATCGGGCCGCCGTATCGCTGCTGCTCTCACTGATTCTGGCATTCAGGCAAAAGTGCTCGACGTCGATTCGCAGCTTTTGCAACGGCTTGAGGCACTCGAACCCGATGTTGCTTGGCCGCTTTTGCATGGATCAACAGGCGAGGACGGCTCACTTCAGGATCTCTTGACACTCATCGGACTGCCTTTTGTGGGATCAAACGCTGACGGCTGCCGGTTGGCTGCCGACAAAGCCGTTGCAGCCTCAGTTTTAGGAGCATCAGGTGTTCATGTTCCAGAATCAACGGCTCTTCCTCAGTCTCTCTTCCGCGACGTCGGTGCCGGGCGTGTTCTTGACCTTATCGAGGATCGCTACGGCTTCCCCGTCGTCGTCAAGCCGACGAAGTCCGGTTCTTCCCTCGGACTGACTGTGGTGCGCTCAAAAGCTGAACTACCGGGTGCAATGGTCGATTGCTTTGCGTACGGCGATAGTGCACTTATTCAGAAGTTTATCGAGGGACGTGAATTCGGTGTCGCCGTCGCCGATTTTGGCGACGGCGCGATGGCGCTACCGCCGGTTGAAGTAGTCGCCACCGGCCCCTACGACTTCGATGCACGTTACAACCCTGGGCGTGTTCAGTACTTCGTTCCAGCGCGAGTCGATGACGTGGAACGTGAAATCATTGCCTCTCTCGCGGTCAACGTTCACAAGGCACTCGGGCTCAAACATCTTTCCCGCACTGACATCATTCTCGACAACGATGGGGTAGCGTGGTTCATTGATGTCAATACATCACCTGGTATGACGGAGACGTCATTATTTCCGTTAGCAGCACAGGCTCATGCTGCTGAACAGGGTAATTCCGTCGAAAGTGTCTATCTTCACATTCTTGCTTCCGCAGGGGCTGACGCTGATGCAGAAGTCTAAGGTTTCCGCCTAGGGTGTTCTCTCACGCTCGAAGTGCGTGGAAAAACACCCTAGGTCACGGAGATTTTTCGATTGGCCACAAATACTGAGTCGTTATTCGGGCGATTTACTATGACACGGAGAGCCTAGCGGGGGCGGGCCTAGCGGGGGCGGGCCTAGCGGGGGCGGGCCTAGCGGGGGCGGGCCTAGCCCTCTTGACTATGCTGAATCGGAAATTCGATTCCGCCGTCACCGAGTTCACTCAGGATACGATTCAAATCGTCCAGTGAACCAAAGTCAATTGCGATCTTTCCCTTGCGTTGCCCCATGTTCACTTTGACTCGCGTATTCAGGCGATCTGCCAGACGTGTTGCAAGTGCTCCGAGTTCGTCGGGGTATTGAGAAACTCGCGGCCGACGTCGTGCGGCAGCAGCGCCCTCTTCACCCATAGCAACGATTTCTTCAACTGCACGCACAGAAAGACCTTCAGCCACAATACGCTGTGCCAAGCGTTCCATCGCCGCAGGATCAGTGAGCCCAAGCAGCGCACGCGCATGACCAGCTGAGAGCACTCCAGCGGCCACTCTCCGCTGGACGAGTGGAGGCAACTTCATGAGGCGAAGTGTATTAGAAATCTGTGGGCGTGAACGTGCAATCTTTCGCGAAAGCTCTTCTTGGGTACAACCGAAATCCTCTAGAAGCTGTTGATACGCTGCTGCTTCTTCCAACGGATTGAGTTGTGCTCGATGAAGATTCTCAAGTAACGCATCACGAAGTAAATCCGTATCTTGCGTGTGTCGGACAATCGCCGGGATTTCGCTAAGTCCCGCTCGTTGCGCTGCTCTCCAGCGGCGCTCGCCCATAATGAGCTCGTATCGAACTTCAGGATACTCCAAAGCTGTTTCAGTTAGGGGGCGGACGACAATCGGTTGAAGGACTCCAACTTCTTTAATCGAATCAGCGAGTTCCTGAAGGTCGTCCTCATCGAAAATTGTTCGCGGCTGCGCACGATTCGGCATGATCGATTGAAGATCGAGTTCGCCATAGGTGGTGCCAGGAATCGGGAGCAGAGCGTCGTCCGACTGATCTGTCTCACTTGTGCTCTGCGTACCTGTTGTGCTCTGCGTACCTGTTGTGCTCTGCGTACCTGTTGTGCTCTGCGTACCTGTTGTGCTCTGCGTACCTGTTGTGCTCTGTGTACCTGTTGTGCTCTGTGTACCTGTTGTGCTCTGTGTACCTGCCTTCGGATCAATCGTCTGTGGCAGGCTAGTCGTCTTTATTTGTCGTATTTCACTGTTAGCGTGTTTCTCAGGTGCCCTATTTTCTGCAGCTTTTTTCTTTCCTGAGGGCGTCTCATTTGCTAATTTTTTAGCGACATCTTGCGAAATCTCAGTACTTGCTGTGGCCTTCGGTGAGACTTTATCCGCAGCAGTAACAGAGTCTTTTTTCCTCGCACCCTCTGCCGTCTGGTCATTATTTGGTTGAGGTGTTGCGCCGGCAAAGAACACATCAATTGGACGAGTCTTCTTTTCTTTCTGGTTATTAGGAATCAACGATCCTAAGCCGACGCCCAAACCACGACGCTTCTCAGCCATTTTATTGTTCCCTCTTTCGGAAATTACGGAATTATATATAGGTATTTATTGCTGCTAATTCAGCGTTATCTTTTTACGTAATAATTATATTTCTTGTGATATTTCAAAAGCAGCTGCGGTATAGGCGATAGCACCAGATGAGCGCGGATCATACGTAATGACCGTTTGATGGAAAGACGGCGCTTCAGAAATACGGATGTTACGAGGAATTTCGACCGACAGTGTTTCTTTCGGGAAGTAGGAGCGAACCTCACTTGCAACATCTTGAGCCAAATTCGTTCTCTTATCGAACATCGTCAGAAGAATAGTAGAGATAGCGACATCTGGATTTAATGCGGTACGTACCGAGTCGATTGATTTCATAAGCTGAGTAAGACCTTCCAATGCGTAATACTCAGTTTGAATTGGGATCAAAATTTCACGGGCAGCCACAAGCGCATTCAATGTGAGTAACCCTAAACTTGGCGGGCAATCGATAATCACATAATCGAGTTCAACTCCACGTTCAGCAAAGGTTCTGAGCGCACTATCAAGTGCGTCGCGGAGCCGATATTCACGTCGTTCCCCACCCACAAGTTCGATCTCAGCCGACGAGAGATCGATCGTTGATGGGACAACGAAAAGAGAGTCGAAGTCAGGTGATGGTGCAACTGCATCAACCAGCGGCAATTCACCGGTCATTACCTCATAAATGGAAGGTGTTCCTGACACATGCTCAACGCCTAACGCGGTTGAAGCGTTTCCCTGCGGATCTGCATCGATTACGAGTACATTAAGCCCGCCTTTCGCAAGCGCCCCAGCCACATTCACCGCGGACGTTGTTTTCCCGACGCCGCCCTTCTGGTTTGCAACTGTGAAAATGCGCGTCTGTTTGGGGGACTTAAATTTCGCGTCCTTCAGTTTTGCCATAAGTTCGCGATCAGCAACAAGATCAGCTCCGACAGGAGTGTTGTCATCGTCAAAAATCGAAGCCCATTCCTGTGATGGCGGAATATGGTTAATCTGAGAAGCTTTCTTACGAGGGTCGGACAATGTGTCACACTCCTTACGTTTGATGTGCTCTATTCTACCCTGAAATCGCCTAATGACCTATATAAAATATATTTTTCGTCGCGATTTAGTTCATAAATTTTTTATCCACAAAAATGTTGCCTTATTTTGTTTTCCACAAATATTTCTATTAGTTGTTCTTCGCTTCACGCACGTGATAGTAAGCGTTTCCTATTTCACGTGAAACCGTTTTTCTAGTCACCGACTGTTGAAATTTTTCCTTTGCTCGTGAAAATTGTGGATTTTGTTGATCATGCGCGCTTGTTTCACGTGAAACATGGATTTTGTAGAATCTCGTAAATTTATGATTATGAGAATCCCGTTATGCCACAGTTTCTATGAGCTCCAGACAGCTCACAAAATCATAGTAATTTCGAAAAAGCTGTTCACCCAAAAGGGTTCAAGGAAATATTTCATGTTATTTGACGTGCACAGTGCACTGTGAGTGGATGCTAGCACCTACGGAAGGGGTATATATCTAGCTTGGGGGAATAGGGAAACGTCGAAATAAAAGCTCTCTTTCACCGGCATGAGTGAAGCCTCCACGTATTTTCACTGCCACCGATGAACTAAACTATTTCACAGCTCAGTTCATTTATTCCAAATTTCATGGAGGCCACCGAAGATCCTCTAATCTCAGTTGGCTCGCACTGATAAATTTATCATCAGGGAAGTGGACCACACTGATACAGTTTTCCCGAATCTAGATTTTGCGGCAAGATCCCACACTCTCACTTTCCATATACGCCGTGTCAGAAGATTCTAAGGAACATCTTATCGGCTAGTTATTTCAATAACATTGCGCTTCGTTGGAAAATAGTGGTTTTTCAGTGCGCTTTTCATGCGCATTCTGAAAGTATTACATTCGCTGGCTAGCAGAAGAGTGAGGTGGTATCCATTGCAATAAACGATTCTATGAATTCACCAGAGCTATCCGGATTGCTTATCCAGGTAGCTAGAACAAGGAAATATTTTGAAAAGCAGCTTTCTCTCATGCGATCTCTGTTTCACGTGAAACATTCATTGAGTCAAAGCACATATCACTACCTGTTTAGATGGTTTCTTATCGTTAATATAACCGCAAGAACATCAAATTTGGCCGTAAGAGATGATTCCCTGACGAATCTCCTCTCAACAAACGAACCATTGTGTGGCCTTAAATGTGAGTCTTCAGCTTCAACAGAGGTATCAAAATAACACAATGTAGAGAATACATAAAATTGGTTAGCTTCTATTCCTATTTGCTTTTGTCACACTGAAAAGCATTCTATTCTCATTACCGTTAACATGTGATGCCATTTCTTTCAGAGGCATGTAGTGACCTCTAGACCTACTACAGGCGTAGCGGCATCTGTCTAAATATTTTGCAATGGTACGCATTAGCTAGCACTAATCGTGTGATGACCTCCCTTGTAATAAATACTTAAGGGTTCTCTGTCATCAGTTAGCATGAAACTTTCAGAGATTCTAGCGAAGCATCTGATCCGCACAGTTCCGTAAAATCGAAAATCTTCATACTCATCTGCTCATTGTCTTCGTTCCTGCTCTTCATCGCCGGTCATTAGGGGAGTGTTGGATCGACGTTTCACGTGAAACGTCCAAATTGAATCGGAGTGAGCTTTGTCTTCCACGAACGGGAAACGAAACCGATACCTCGGTATCATTCGTTGAGGAGCAATCCAAGCAAGAATATTGAGCTATACGTCAAGCCATGACCACCAATTCATATGTCGTCATATAACGAACGATCCACCGATCTGGTATCAATCTTTTCTCAAGTTGAGTGACGAGTTTCTTTAGAAACTCTTGAACGAGTTCCCCAATACCCGTATATTTCTTCGGTATCTCTCACTATAAGAACGTGAAACTATATAAGAATGCATTCACAAAAGCATTGACGTTCACTTAGCAAACGAGTTCATGAGCCAATCAAGAAAGAAATAAAATTTGAAATTTTATCTCGTCTACAAGACGGAGATAGTTAAATATATTTCAAAGAAAGCTACTCTCTCAGTAAAGGTGGGGTAGCCATGAATAGTTTTCTTTCAACAGTGCTTCTCAGAGTTCTGAACTTGAGTTTGGTACCTGAAAATGTATAACTTTCCCAAACATGGGAAAGACATAGACATTCCTACTCTGTCTATCGAGCTGTAGAACAATTCCAGAAGTTTCACGTGAAACATCGCGAATGTCTTACTGAATAGGGAGGAACCCCTCATCTGATAAAACATGAAATGTTAGAGGCAGAGCAGATAGCTTGCTGTATATTCCCGTGCACTGAATGTTCATGAATTAGACGCCACCACATGACAGTTAAGTAAATAGGTAACGCTAATTTATCGATGCTTCCAACGTTTTAGTTTTTTGATCTCGACAATCCGAGTTCCTTCAGAGGTGCCCCACACATCAACGTCGTGAACATCTACCCACTCGGCACCGTATTTGCGTAACTGCTTATCAGCCTCGTCGATTTCAACTTCAGCTCGTCCCCCTTTCAACGCAACAACACGACCGCCATCGCGAACCAAAGGCATCGTCCACGGAACCAGCTTCTTCAATGCAGCAACAGCACGTGCTGTCACAACATCTGCAGAAAAACCCTTAAGATCCTCTGCACGGCCACGGATTACTTCAACATTATCTAATTCGAGATCCTCAACAACGTACTGAAGCCATTCACTTCTGCGTTCCATTGCTTCAATAAGTGACACCTGAACACCAGGACAGGTGATCGCGAGGACAAGCCCAGGGAAACCAGCACCGGAGCCGACATCTGCCACAGACATTGAATCTTCAATAAATTGATTAATTGCTGTGGAATTGAGGAGGTGACGTGACCACAGCTTATTCATTTCACGTGGACCGACAAGACCTCGTAATTGACCTTCGTTCCCAAGTAATTGGGCAAATCGGGAAAGTCGCCCCCATTGCAAATCGCCAAAATGTTCAGCTCCATGTAAGGGAGCAGGCTCAACTGAACCATCTTGTTTTACTGGAATATTGTTATTCTGATGGTCGCTCATTGCCCTCTTACCTCCGCTGAAAATTACCGATTTAAGACTGCCACATCAGTCGATAAACCGCCATATAACAGCAGTTTCAGATGCATATCGCAGTATGTGCAACTTACTTTTCCGCACGTCACAAACTCACAGAAAATACGAGGACGCTACGATGCCCTCACATTGTAAACGGAATACCCCATGCCCCCTTGCCTTTATTCACAGGAACGTACCGGATTTAAGCCGCTTGTTACTCGCTTACATTGACACACCAAGAATCTCAGATGCGTGCCTAGAAGAGACAGAGAGGTGGAATATTATCAACTCTCATAAACTGTCAGTAGAGGATTCTTCCATTTTCGAGATGGAATGGGGGAATCCGAGTTAAGCAGAAACATCAAGCGTCCGCTGAAATATTTCATTAAGTGAAGAACCTTCTCTAGTAATATTCGCTTGACGAGATGTCCTCTTTGCTTTCACTCGCTATTTCAGAAAAGAAAGCTACTTTTGCTGGAGCAAACCTACCATCAATCGCGTCATGAATGTGAATAGTGAGAACTTATTTCAGATTTAGATTCCCTTCGTGCGCTCACAAGGTCTCATATTGCCATTGTCTCTAAAACTCAAAAGTTCTTTGAATTTCACCGAAAGAAATTCAAAGAACAGGAAAATATCCATTAGCAATTCTCATGACCCGTCACGTATGCCCGAGTCTAGAACCCAGGAACAGGAAATACAAAACAGAAATACAAAACAGAAATACAAAACGGCGAGTTTCCATCTATGGAAACTCGCCGTTTCACGTGAAACATCAGCATGATGTGCTCAGCCGTTTTAGCTCAATCCCAGCACGCACTATCTACTCATCGGTATCATCCGATTCAGCGTAGTCAGCTGAATATGCAGATGGACTCGATACCGAGGATTCAGCCGATTCACTAGAATCAGCACTGTCATCGGACAAAGGGGAGATCACTACATGACGATCAGCCCCCTGACCGTACGAATCAGAAACGAGACCCGCATCAGCGGCCACATCGTGCACAACCTTACGCTCAAATGGATTCATCGGACGAAGCGATACTTCTTGGCCAGAATCGAGAACTTCTGCCACAGCGTCGGCCGCAATCTTGGCGATCTTCTTGCGATGGTCTGCGCGGTAGCCAAGGATGTCGAGCATGAGGCGAGAACGTTCGCCTGTCTCCTGCTGGACAGCCAGACGCGTCAACTCCTGGAGAGCATCAAGAACGTGCCCTTCGCGGCCGATCAGGCGCTTCAGACGACGATCCTTTTCATCGTCGGACACGATAGCAACGGCAGCACGGTCTGCCTCAACAGAAATCTCGAGGTCACCGTCGAGATCAGCAATATCGAGAAGTTCCTCGAGGTAATCCGCAGCGAGATCGCCCTCTTCAGCAAGGGTCTTCTTCAGTTCAGTATTTTCTGACATGTTCTTCCTTGTGTTCTGTTCTGTCACAGACATTCAGTAATCCATTAGCCCGACGCCGGCTCTCATATTCCCTCTCAACACTCAAAAGCTCGAAAGGAAAATTCCATCTGGCTAAGACCGGCAAAGAGAAGACACCGACATTACGCCCGACTCGTCCTCTCTCCGTCGGACTTCCTAGAAATTTCGGTCCTTCTTGTTGCGCGCAGCCTTCTTGGCGCGCGCATTCTTCTTTTCAGCGGAACGCTGACGCTGCGCAAGACGTCGCTCGTAGCGCTTCTGTGCTCGCTCGGAGTCGGTCAAGCCGTCCTTGCCGATGGGTTCTCCAGCGTCGTTGTAACGCTGTTCCTCAAGCTCTTCATCGACGAAGGAGAGTGGGTTTCCGAAAGCGTCCACATGTCCGCCAGCCTTCTTTGAACGGCTCTTACCAAGGGGTTGAACACGCTGACCAGTTCGCTCCTCTTCTACGCCTTCCTCCGGGGGAAGCCCAGCTTTGATGCGCTTGGCGCGATCACGTGCCAACTTACGTTTGTGCGCTTCAGAACCTGGAGTCGGATTCGTCATCATAAGCCAAGTCTGCTGGCCAATATTCCAGAAATTACCAGTAACCCAGTAAATCAGCACACCAATTTGGAAAGCGTAACCGGTGAAGATGTAGATCAGAGGCATACCGTAAAGCATGGTCTTCTGCATGGTCTGCATCTGGTTAGCCATCGGGTTATCAGGATCCGGCTCATGCTTGGGCATATTCCAGGTCATCATCTGTTTCTGTTGGAAGAACAGTGTGATCACCAGCAGCGAGATCATCACGATGGCGACAATCGTGATTCGCGTGGTCATGCCAGCAAAAATCGGTAGGTGAGAAGTCGCAATCGACGAAGTCAGCGGCGCACCAAAGAGCTCCGACTGACCAATCTGGCTAGCGATCGCTTTGTTAATCGGACCAATCGCCGCGGACGGGTCACCGTTGTAAATGCCCTTCGACAACGGATCAATCGCATAGAGCATACGGAACAATGCGAAGAAGATCGGCATCTGAATCAACAAAGGGAAGCAGGAAGCGAAGGGTGACGAACCATGATCGCGGTACAACGCCATCATCTCTTCCTGCTGACGTTGACGAGATATCTGGTCTTTGCGTCCCTTGTACTTCTTCTGAATTTTCTTCATCTCAGGCTGCAGTTCCTGCATCGCCCGAGTAGAACGAATTTGCTTATTGTAGAGCGGGATAATGAGAATTCGAACCACCACGGTGAGGCCAATGATCGACCACACCCACGCGGAACCGGCGCCTTGAGGCAGACCGAGGCCGGTGAGGATCGCGTGGATGCCGTACATAATCCAGCTAATAACCCACATAATGGGGTAGAGAATGCTATCCATACCTTGCTTTCTTACTTGTTGTTACCCTCGACGCCATGGCCGCGTTGGCCTGCCGAAGTTTCCTCCCTCGCGCGCCGCGCAAGTAGTTCTTGATAGCCGAGAGGCTTGGTTGGCCATTGCCCTCGGAGAGGCACCCAATCAACACCACCAGCAGAAAACTGGTTGCATCGCATGAAGCGCCATACTGCTAAAAGTGTACCTTTGAACGCACCATGAATCTGCAGTGATTCAGCAGCATACTGGGAGCACGTCGGCTCATAGCGACAACGTCGCGGAAAGTGCGGCGATATGCGCCGCTGATAAAAGCGGATCGGAGCTGACAAGAGAGCAACGAGTGGGTTTTTCACCGCTGTTCCGATTCATTGGCTGACGCAATCTGCGGAGTTTCTTCCTTGCGTTCGTCTTTCTTGTGTTGCACCGACGCCGTTCTCTGGCGCGGTATTCTAGGCGCGCGGAAATTGGCCGGGAGTGCCCCAGCCTTCATGAGGTTCTTCACGACAGCGTCGCACAACTCGGCACTGGATGCGGTGGCTGCAGGCGGGTTAGCTCGTATCACCAGGTTAGATGCCGATAGTTCAGGAAGCAGCTCCCTCATAATATGGCGAAGCCGCCGGTAGACTCGGTGACGAACCACTGAGTTTCCGACGGTTTTAGCCACGACGAAGCCGACCCTACGGTCGGCCTCTTTCGTATTTTCGTCTGTCAATACGTGACAAACGAGAAGCTTGTTCCCTTTGCGAATGCCGCCTTGGATAGTCTGAGAAAATTCCTCAGACTTTCGCATCCGATTGGCGGATGAAAGCATCAGGCAGAGAGCTTTGCGCGGCCCTTACGACGGCGGGCGGCGAGAACTGCACGGCCTGCGCGGGTGGACATACGCTTACGGAAGCCGTGGACCTTCGCGCGGCGGCGGTTATTCGGCTGGAACGTACGCTTGGTGGTCATTGGTACTCCCACATTTTTACTCGGCGGACACCCTCTCCCGAGGGCGTGTGTACTTCTGCTGCACACATGACCTATCAAAACTACCGGACTTTTCCGCGAAATGTCAATGTTCAGCGTGTCCGGTGACACACATCTCAGGGTGAAAAATGTTTTCCACCGAGTTATCAACATCCCACATTTTCTTGTCCATCGATTCTCCACAGATGTGGACAAAATGTGGATGGTTCCTTTGCCTAATAGCCGCGCGCCCCGAACAACGTAATTACACGCATGTAATATCCACACCTGTGAACAAACCTGTGGATAACTTAGATGCATTTCCACAAGCTGTGGAATAACATAGTGGATAACTCTGGAAGAAAGAAGGAACCGATGGCCGAAGGATCGCCTGCACGTGATGCGTGGAATGCAGCCACCGAGCTTTTGCTCGCTGACGCACGACTTTCCAGCTCACAATCGGCATTTGTGAAGATGGCTCACCCCCTCGCCGTCGTCGACGACGTCTTTATGATCGCTGTCGGTTCAGAGTTCGTGCGCAACTGGATCACGGAACATGTCTCGTCGGTCATGACTGGGCAGTTGTCTGAAATCTTCGGGCGCGAACTGAAGTTGATGATTTCCGTGGATCCCTCAGTCAACGATGAACCAGCACCAGCGCCTACTCAACCAGCAGTGCCCTCTGTCCCTCCGACGTCGGAAAGCGAGCGCAATCTTCGTGCAGTCGGCGGTGTTCCGGCAGGTGAACCGCTCGAACCGTCCTATGACGTGTACGGCTATGTGCCTGAACTAGACTTTGATGATGCGCCGTACCGTGCACCACAACAAAATGCTTTGATTGAACAGCAAGAACGTGCTGGTCTTAACCCGCGCTACACCTTCGATAACTTCGTCATCGGTGAATCCAATAAATTTGCTGCGGCCACAGCTCTCGCTGTCTCGGAAGCCCCAGGAACCTCCTACAATCCACTATTCCTCTACTCAGATTCTGGAATGGGCAAAACCCATCTCCTTCATGCCATCGGAAATTACACTCTCCAACTCTCACCGAAACGCAAAGTTCTCTACGTTTCTGCCGAACAATTCACCAACCTTTTTATTAATGCGCTGCGCGATGGAAAACAGGCAGCGTTCAAGGATGAGTTCAGAACTGTAGATGTCCTCCTTATTGACGATATCCAGTTCATGAACACGAAAGATCGTACAATCGAGGAGTTTTTCCATACTTTTAATGCGTTGAGCACCGCGAATAAGCAGATCGTCATCACATCTGATGTCGCGCCGAAGTTGCTCTCAGGGTTTGAGGAGCGGATGATCTCACGCTTCGCTTCAGGGATCACCACGAATATTGATCTTCCGAACCTTGAAACCCGTATCGCGATTCTTGATAAGAAGGCAGCGAGCGAAAATCTTCAAGTTCCTCGCGACGTCATCGAATTTATCGCTTCGCGGATGACGACGAACGTTCGAGAGATGGAAGGCGCTCTTCGTCGAGTCACTGCCTACGCCGACCTTTCGCGCGACCCCGTCTGCCTTGATATGGCTGAAACCGTGTTGAAGGACATGATTTCTGATCCGGGTAACGTCACCATTTCCGCGGCAATGATTATGGCTCAAGTATCGGGATATTTCGGTATTGCATCGGCTGACCTAAAATCTCCAGCTCGAACACGTTCGCTGACGATGCCTCGACATATCGCGATGTATCTGTGCCGTGAGATGACGGATCTTTCGTTGCCGAAAATTGCCGAAGTTTTTAATCGTCGCGATCACACTACTGTTCTCAATGCGCTGCGCAAAGTCGAAGCCCTTATGGCTGAGCGCCAAGCAGTGTTTAACCAGGTCTCAGAGCTGACATCACTGGTGAAAACCATGGCAAAAGAGCAAAATTCCTAATTTCCACATGGGCTGCGATTTACGCGTTCATAAGTAGCATTTTGCTGTGGATAACTTCTGGGGATGTGTGGATAAATTCTCGATGAAAGTGTCCCATCCACAGATCGCAGTGGTTATCCACAATTCTTTCCTCCACATTTCCACAACCTTTTTCCCAAGGAGCAAGCCGAAAAGTCCCTTTTTCCGTATTTTCCACATCCCCTACTACTACTTCTACCTAAGTGTTACCCAAGAAAAATCGTGCAGCCACCGACTGACGACCACGACGACCCCAGCATTCCGCCGTCTGCGCTAACACTGACGACGGCGGCCAAAAAAATCGATAAACGCCATGAGCGTTTTGCGTGTTTCAAGATGTTTCCCTTGCACCAAAGATTTCTAAGCTCCTCAACCCCCGAAATCTCGTGTTGGTGAGAGAATTTCAACCGAAAGCGACGAAGCACTGTCGTTTGTCGTAAAGTATTTGGTAGTTGTACCTGCACTCTGTGTGCGCATTATTTGAGCGAAAGTAGGTCAGGCGTGAAGATCTCCGTTGATCACGGCATTTTTGCCGAGGCAGTGACATGGGCCAGCCGAACTATTCCGAATCGCCCGGCAGTACCGGTGCTCGCCGGAATGAAGCTGGTCGCGAGCGAAGACGGTATCGTTTCGCTCGGCTCACGCGATTCTGACATCACATCGCATATCGATATTGAGGCTGAGGTGGCCGAAGCCGGAGAAGTGCTAGTTCGTGGGCGCCTTTTAGCTGACATCGTTCGTGCACTTCCCGCAAACAAGCCCATCGAGCTCACGTTGGACGGGACAACTCTCGAAATCGAATGTGGTTCATCACGGTTTTCGATGAAAACTATGGCAACCGAAGACTACACCGAACTTCCACAACTTCCACCAGTCATTGGCAAAGTTGACGGTTCACTGTGGCAAGAGGCTGTCGGCCAGGTGACGATTGCCGCCTCGAACGATGACACCCTTCCGATGTTAGTGTCGGTGTGTATTGAAATCGAGGGAAATTCAATGACTCTGATGGCAACTGATCGTTACCGTCTAGCAGTTCGCGATCTGAAGTGGGAAGCAGAGGATCCCACTATTTCCACCCGAATTCTTGTGCGCGCGTCTCGCCTCCTTGACGTTGCCAAAGCTCTTGATTCTACTGGCCCGATCGAGGTGTCCTTGCGTGAAGAATCCGGTGTGAGCCTGATTGGCTTTTCAGCGGGTGGGCGCCAAAATACGATTCAGCTTATCGACGGTGAATATCCGCAGGTTCGTTCGCTTTTCCCCTCAGAGGTCACCGGTCACACATTAATCAACCGTGTGGAGTTGCTCGACGCAATCAAACGCTCAAAATTGGTTGTGGAGAAGAATTCTGCTGTTCGACTCACCCTCACTGATGGCCAGATGACTCTCGAAGCGGGTGCAGGCGACAAAGCGCAGTTCGCGGACGCAATCGAAGCCTCCCTCGTCGGCGACGATATTAAGATGGCTTTTAACCCAACTCTTCTTCAAGACGGCGTGAATGTGATGAATGAAGAACAAGTTCGCCTGAGTTTCACTCAACCCACAAAGCCAGCAGTCTTGACCGGCGAAAGTGAGAAGGACGGTCCGAACGAGGATTTCCGTTTGCTTCTCATGCCGATCCGCACGTTCGGAACGAACTGAGTGTACGTTTCACATCTTGCACTGAACGACTTCCGGTCTTACCGAGAGGTCGTTCTCACTTTTGAGCCTGGAATCAACGTTTTCGTTGGCGAAAATGGTCAGGGCAAGACGAACCTTGTCGAAGCAATCGGCTACCTCTCAACATTTTCTTCGCATCGCGTAGCAGCGGATACCGCCTTGGTTCGCCAAGGTGCGGGCGCAGGTGTCATCCGGGTAAAAGTCGTTCGTGGGGTTTCTCCGGTCACGCTCGAAATTGAAATTATTGCCGGAAAAGCGAATCGCGCTCGGATTAATCGCGGCAACGCACGGCCACGCGATCTTCTCGGAATCGTCCGCACGGTAATCTTTGCTCCTGAAGATTTAGAGCTAGTCAAAGGAGACCCGGCAGATCGCCGCGCATTTCTTGATGACCTCATGATTCAGTTTCGCCCCCGCCTTGCAGGAGTCAAAAGCGAATATGAGAAAGTGTTGCGTCAACGCGGTGCGCTTCTGAAACATCTGCAAAAAACAAAGCGTCGCGGCATGGAACCCGATACGTCGACTCTGAGTGTCTGGGATGCGCAACTGGTGAAATTTGGCGCACAGATTGTTGCAGCACGCGCGGAAATTGTGAAAGATTTGCGGCCATTCGTGACCCAGTATTACGAGTCAGTGTCAGGCGGCAAGGGGAATGCCCGCATTGATTATGAAGCGAATATCGACAAACGAACCGGTTACGAGTTACCTGAAGCGAGCGAGCTTTCCGACGAGGTGACGGTGCAGGCAGTCGATTCGCACGAGCAGCAGATTACTGACATCACAGCGGTGAGTGAACTTTTGACCACAGCGCTCAATGACTACCGTGATGCTGAAATTGATCGGGGTGTCAATTTAGTCGGTCCGCACCGTGATGACCTGCGGCTTTCTCTAGGAACTTTGCCTGCGAAAGGATATGCGTCACACGGCGAGAGTTGGTCATATGCGCTGGCACTCAAATTGGGAATGTGGCAACTTCTGCGGACTCATGAAAGCGGCGAATGGGCGGATTCTGCCGAACCGATTTTGATTCTCGATGATGTCTTTGCCGAGCTTGACTTACGTCGGCGCGAGCGATTGGCATCGATTGTTGCCCACGCAGAGCAAGTCTTTGTCACAGCTGCCGTCGGGGACGATTTACCACCGTCGCTCAATGGGCAACGGTATCTTGTCGCCGGAGGGTCAGTGAACGAGGTGACCGATGAATGATGCTCAGCGTGCTGCGCGCAAAGCTGCAGCAGAAAAGTATGGCGACGCCCTGCCGCTTCAGCTCCTCGCGCGCGCTCGGAAAATGATGGCTGATCGTGGATATCGTCCCAAGGGTCGAACTCCAGTTGTCATTGTCAAAGAGCAGCCCGAAAAACTCGGCGCGGATGTTTTCGTTCCCGTTCCAGGGCAGGATGTGGGATCTGGTGCGCACAAATCTTGGCGCGATCCGCACCCACTTGGCGAATTGGCGAAGGCACTGGTACGAGATCGTGGCTGGGGGACGCGTCTTGAGGTGGCCGACGTCGGCGCGCGGTGGCCGCAGATCGTTGGTGAAACTGTGGCGGCGAATGCGATTTTTGAAAGTTTCGAGGACGGAGTACTCACGATTCGTGCTCGCACAGTCGGCTGGGAAACTCAGTTGCGTGCATTGTTGGGGCATTTAGATGCACGCCTTGCCAAAGAACTCGGCGAGGGAGTTGTCAAGGAAATTGTCATTGGCTCTCCCAATACGCGGCCAAACTGGAACACCGGTGGTTGGCGTGTGAAAGGTCGAGGTGTGCGCGACACCTACGACTAATCGATGCATCATGCGTTGCTTGTCCGCCGACGTCGACGAAACGGCTCCAGAATCTCGAAAAGTGGCTGAACATGCGCTAGAATTAAGTGTCAATTGTGTGTGTAGGGGGGTAGTGCAACGGCCTCCACAGCTTTCATAGGGCGCTTTTTGCGTTAGTGAGAGATGGAACACATCATCAAGGCTCCGTTGTGCGAGGAGAAATTCGTTCGTGGCAGAGGAAAAGAAGCATCGTCCTGGTGAGGTATCGCCAGAGCATTCGTACGACGCTGGGGATATTACAGTTTTGGAGGGCCTTGAGGCTGTTCGAAAGCGCCCAGGTATGTACATTGGCTCCACTGGTGAACGCGGCCTGCACCACCTGGTGTATGAGGTTGTGGATAACTCAGTTGATGAGGCGATGGCTGGCTACGCGTCCAACATCGTGGTCACCTTGCTGGAAAATGGCGGAGTACGCGTGTCCGACGACGGCCGCGGAATCCCTGTTGATATTCATCCCACCCAAGGCGTTTCTGCAGTTCAGGTCGTAATGACAGTACTGCACGCCGGAGGAAAGTTTGGCAACGGCGGTTACGCAGTTTCTGGTGGTCTGCACGGTGTGGGTATCTCGGTAGTGAATGCTCTCTCCACACGTATGGACACTGAAGTTCGCCGTGATGGCTACGTCTGGCGCATTTCCTACGAAAACGGTGTTCCTCTTGGCCCGCTCGAAAAGGGCGAACCTACTGATGAAACGGGAACCACTCAGACCTTCTGGGCGAATCCAGACATTTTTGAAACAACCGAATTCGATTTTGAAACACTGCGACGTCGTTTCCACCAGATGTGTTTCCTGAACAAGGGGCTACGCATCACTCTGATCGAAGAACGTACTGGCGCGGTTGCCGAGGGTGACGAACTAGCAGGCGAGGATGCACCGACGTCGGGACACCGCGAGGTGACCTACCGTTACGACAACGGCCTGCATGATTACGTGAAGTATCTGGTGGAGACGAAAAAGACCACCCCTGTCCACCCTGAGCCGATTTACTTTGAATCTGAGGATCAGGAACAAAAGATCGCCGTTGAAGTGGCAATGCAATGGACTGAATCGTATTCCGAAACACTTCATACTTTTGCCAATACGATCAACACCACCGAAGGCGGCACGCACGAAGAAGGCTTCCGCAGCGCCCTGACCTCGGTGATGAACAAGTTCGCTCGCGATAAGGGCTTACTCAAGGAAAAGGACTCAAACCTTTCTGGCGATGATATTCGCGAAGGTCTCACCGCTGTCATCTCGGTGAAACTCGGCGAACCGCAGTTCGAGGGACAGACGAAGACGAAGCTTGGTAACACTGAGGCGCGCACCTTCGTTCAACAGCAAACATATGCGCAGCTTACGGACTGGCTCGATTCCCACCCCAGTGAGGGCAAGGAAATTATTCGTAAGGCCACCCAGGCATTTGCCGCCCGACAGGCAGCGCGCAAGGCACGTGAAGCGACCCGTCGCAAGTCTGTCCTCGAATCCGTTTCGATGCCAGGCAAGCTCAAGGATTGCACCTCGCGCAACCCAGAAGATTCTGAAATCTTTATCGTTGAGGGTGATTCTGCGGGTGGCTCGGCAGTCAATGGCCGTGATCCGGCGCATCAGGCGATCATGCCGATCCGTGGCAAGATCCTCAACGTGGAAAAGGCTCGTTTGGATCGTGCCCTGTCCTCTGAGTCGATTCAGTCGCTGATCACCGCTTTCGGTACCGGCGTGGGTGAAGAGTTCGATATCACGAAGTTGCGCTACCACAAGATTGTGTTCATGGCCGACGCCGATGTCGACGGCGCACATATCGCTACTCTCCTTCTCACACTTGTCTACCGTTACATGAAACCGCTGATTGAGCACGGTTACGTGTACTTGGCAATGCCACCGCTCTATCGCATTAAGTGGTCCAACTCCGCGCACGAGTACGTTTTCTCCGACAAAGAACGTGACGCCGTTCTTGCCTCTGGACTCGCCGAAGGCAAGAAACTTCCCAAGGCAGAAGGTCAGGGAATCCAGCGTTATAAGGGTCTGGGTGAAATGAATGATTCCGAGCTGTGGGACACGACAATGAATCCTGAGACTCGCACACTCAAGCGTGTCTCTATCGGTGAAGCAGCTGCAACCGATGAAGCATTCTCGATCCTCATGGGTGAAGACGTGCTCTCGCGCCGCGGGTTCATTCAGCGCAACGCGCATGACGTTCGATTCCTGGATATCTGAGGTAGATAACAAATGAGTGAAACAACTGAGTACAACCACGGACATATCCTGGATGTCGATCTCCAAAAGGAGATGGAGACTTCCTACCTCGACTACGCGATGAGCGTGATTGTCGGCCGTGCACTTCCTGATGTGCGTGACGGCATGAAGCCAGTTCACCGTCGCGTGATCTACGCGATGTGGGACGGCGGCTACCGGCCAGATTCGTCCTTCTCGAAGTCAGTGAAGATCGTTGGTGACGTGATGGGTAACTACCATCCGCACGGGGACGCAGCGATTTACGACACGATGGTTCGTTTGGTTCAGCCCTGGGCGATGCGTTATCCGCTCGTGGCTGGTCAAGGTAACTTTGGCACTGCTGGTGATCTTGGAGCTGCTGCTCCTCGTTACACCGAGGCTCGTATGGCTCCACTCGCTGTGGAGATGGTGCGTGATATTAACGAAGATACCGTGGATTTCGAACCGAACTTCGACGGCTCCGTCCAAGAACCGATGGTGTTGCCATCGCGTTTCCCGAACCTCCTGGTCAACGGGTCCGAGGGTATCGCCGTCGGTATGGCGACGCGAATCCCACCGCACAATCTGCGCGAAGTTGCAGCTGGTGTGCAGTGGTATTTGGAAAACCCCGACGCCACGCGTGAAGAGCTTCTCGCTGCATTGCTCCTGCGTATTAAGGGTCCAGATTTCCCCACTGGTGCAACGATTCTGGGCACTAAGGGCATTGAGGAAATGTACCGAACCGGCCATGGCTCAATTACTCAGCGCGCTGTGGTCAAGGTGGAAGAAATCAACAACCGCCAGTGTTTGGTGGTCACTGATCTTCCGTTCCAGGTCAACCCTGATCGCCTCCTGGACAAGATCGTTGAGGGAATCAAGGACGGCCGTTTGGCTGGCATCGCTGATATCCGAGATGAAACGTCAGGCCGTGCGGGACAGCGCATTGTCATTGTTCTCAAGAAGGACGCAGTGCCGAAGGTTGTGATGAACAATCTGTTCAAGCACACCCAGCTCCAAAATAACTTCCCGGCGAATATGCTTGCTTTGGTCGACGGTGTTCCGCGTACGCTTTCCCTTGACGGTTTTGTCCATCATTGGACGATGCATCAGGTCGATGTGATCCGTAGGCGCACTGAGTTCCGCCTGCGCAAGACCCTTGAGCGTTTGATGATTTTGGAGGGACTAGTCAAGGCTCTCGACGCGCTTGATGAAGTGATTGCCCTGATCCGTCGCTCGCCCACAGTGGATTCTGCGCGCGAGGGTTTAATGGATCTCCTGGGGATCAACGAGATCCAGGCTGATCATATTTTGGCTATGCAACTGCGCCGTTTGGCGGCTTTGGAACGTCAAAAGATCATTGATGAGCGCGATGAAAAGCTCGCAATGGTTGAGG
Organism: Arcanobacterium sp. (ex Cirak et al. 2026); assembly: GCF_053585065.1. Lineage (NCBI taxonomy): Bacteria > Bacillati > Actinomycetota > Actinomycetes > Actinomycetales > Actinomycetaceae > Arcanobacterium > Arcanobacterium sp. (ex Cirak et al. 2026). The sequence goes on along the minus strand of NZ_JBQJCE010000001.1, from coordinate 147,367 downwards.
ACTTCCGTGATATTTTGGCCAAGCCTGAACGCCAGCGTGCGATTATCTCCGATGAGCTTTCAGAGATTGTGAACAAGTTTGGTGACGATCGTCGTACGGTGATTTTGCCGTATGACGGCGAAGTGAGCGTTGAGGATCTCATCACCGAAGAAGACGTCGTTATCACGATTACCCGTTCGGGTTATATCAAGCGGACGAAGGTAAGCGAATACCGTGCGCAGCACCGCGGCGGTAAGGGCATCAAGGGTGCGACGTTGCGCGAAGACGACGTCGTGACGAATTTTGGTATTGCCTCCACCCACGATTGGCACCTGTTCTTTACGAACATGGGCCGCGTCTACCGCGCCAAGGGATACGAGATCCCCGAAGGTTCGCGTGAATCGAAGGGACAGCACATCGCCAATGTGCTTGAGTTCCAGCCGGGTGAAACGATCGCGTCTGCAATTTCGTTGCGTTCCTATGACCAGGCAGAATACCTTATTCTGGCAACCAAGAGCGGGATGATTAAGAAGACAAAGCTCTCAGACTACGATTCTGCCCGCTCTGCTGGATTGATCGCGATCAAGCTTCGTGAAGATGCCGAAGGTAATGTGGATCAAGTGGTTTCGGCTAAGCTTGCCAACGAGGGAGACGATCTCCTTCTCGTGTCCAAGCATGGTCAGTCGCTTCGTTTCAAGGCGACGAATGATGCACTTCGTCCGATGGGTCGCGGTACCTCAGGTGTGACAGGCATGAAGTTCCGCGACGGTGACGAACTACTGACGATGGAAGTTGTCCGTGACGATTCTGAAGTCTTTGTTGTCACCGAAGGTGGTTTCGCTAAACGTACGCAGGTTGAGCAATACCGACTCCAGGGTCGTGGAGGCTTGGGAATCAAGGTGGCAAATCTCGTTGAATCGCGTGGCGATTTGGTGGGCGCACTCATTACACAGCCAGGCGATGAAGTACTCGTCATCATGGAGTCCGGAAAGGTTGTGCGTTCCTCGGTTGATGAAGTCAACCTCACTGGTCGCAACACTCAGGGCGTTACGTTCGCTCGTCCGGATAAGAAGGATCGTGTGATCGCGATTGCGCTTAACCTCGAAGCCGAAGAAGACAAGCTTGAGGACACCGAAAACGCCGACGTTGACGCTGTGACCTCCGCAGCAGACGAAGTTCCGGCGTCGGCGCAGAACACTGAAACTGGTACCGCAACGGACACCGACGTGGCAGAATCTAACGACGAGGCCAAATAGGGTCGCCAACAAAACGAAGGGTAGAAAATGAGCGAGGAAATCACGCATATCGCGCCCGCAGTGACAAACCCGGTCAAGGCTAAGCCTGCTACGGTGCATGTGGGCATTCGCCGCGTGAAGATGACGGTGACGAAAGTTGATCCGTGGTCGGCACTGAAACTGTCGTTCCTTTTGTCGGTGGCGCTGGGCATCATGATTGTTGTTGCAGCAACGGTTCTGTGGCTTGTGCTCGATGCTATGCATGTGTGGAGTCAACTCACTGAGTTGATAAATACTCTGGGCGAGCCGCGTTTGATGGAACTGGCACAGTACATGGAGTTCGGTCGATTTATTCCGTTTGCCGTGGTGGTTGCCGTTATTGAAATCGTGCTTTTTACTGCTCTGGGCGCTGTGATTGCACTGATTTACAATCTTGTGGCATCGCTGGTTGGGGGGCTGACACTGACCGTCTCTGACGAGTAAATGTGATCTACAACGCGCACCCGGCCTACGAAGTTGATTCGCTGAGCCGGGTGCGCTATTCTTTTCGAGTGCCCTTCTTGAGGGGCGAAATGTTGGGCCTATAGCTCAGTTGGTTAGAGCGCTACACTGATAATGTAGAGGTCGATGGTTCGAGTCCATCTAGGCCCACAGTCCACTGAAGGGGATGCCATGAAAAAGGTTCTTTCAGCAGTTGCTATTGCAGCCGTTGGTTATGGTATCTTCATCAAGTGGCTTGAGTTTCGCGAACGTGAAGCTACATGGGAGAAGGTTTCTGATCCCGAATAAATAAATATGGGGCTATGGCGCAATTGGTAGCGCACCTGCTTTGCAAGCAGGGGGTTAGGGGTTCGAGTCCCCTTAGCTCCACCATTAGCACCTACTAAGTGATACAAAAACACGAAGTAGGTGCTTTTCATTTCCCGAGGGTTCTCTATTACACGAAGCTCTAAAAGCGCTGGTCAGAACGATTTATGTGGTGGCTGCTGACGTTAGAGCCATGTCTGCGCGGGTTCGGGTCACGCTGAGACTAGACGGGTAGAATTAGTTTGATGGAGCTGAAGAAGACAGACCCCTCTGGACGCCTGCCTAATGTGGGCTTTCCCAAGGGGCATCGGGTGCAAGTAAGTAGAGAAAACTCTGGCGCAAATAAATCATGTGCGCAATCGTGCTTTACACCATGAGGTGCTATTGGGCGAAAGGAATCTTCAGCGGACGACAGTTGCGCATGAAGGAGTCATGAAGCTCGCTGAAATGCTCTTGCCTGAGTTAGCAGAACATCTGAAGAAAAATTCCCGAGTGCAATCTTTTACTAAGAAAAACTGGTAATCGAAGCTTGAGGTTCGCTATTGCACGAGGCTTCTATTGCGCTAAATACCGAGATTCACGCATTGCATGGGATCCATCTGTGAAGCGTCACAATTTTGAAACCGAAACTGAGAATGCTTCATGCTGCAAGTTGTGTTTGGCTCAACACGCAGAAACGCGCTAGACCGATTACCACTCGTGCGCTGTTTCGAGTAGCCGACGGCGTTGAAGGATGCGCGAGTTCATGTCGCCGAGGAGCTCATTCCAAGCTACGAAACGTTCTTCAGGACTGTGATTTGCAGCCGCATCGCTAGTTTCTTCTTCACCTGTAAATAGCTCAGGGAACACTATGTGCAGTCCAGTGAGTTCTCGCACTTCGCCATCATCAGTTAACCAAGGTGCAAGGCAGAGCGGATCACCTGTCGCAAGGTTCTTTTCCATGAGTTTCGCGAATGCTTGACTCAGCGCTTCGCCTTTTTTCACTAGTGGGCGTGCTTCTTTCCAGGAGCGCTGCAGAGTGAGGTCCCAGAAGTCTTTGATGCCTTGGTCGATTCCCCGCGGACCGTTGAAGCCATCTGGCACGATAATAAGGTTCGCGGCGGTGTATGCGTTACGCGCAAACTTGCTTAGATTTTCGTTTGCCCACACCTGACGAAGCTTCTGCTGACCTGTGGGTTGGCTCATGTCATGCAGAAGGGCTGGCCCCCAAGTGTATTTTACTCCCCCTACGCAGTCGCGTACGCGGGGAGGGAAGCATCCACACAGTTCCGGGTGTAGCGCAATTAGTATCCGCAACCCCTCGCGGAGCACAGTGGCTACTGTGCACATCCAATCGCCTTGCACGTATTGTTCTGGCTGCCCAGAATTGCCTGACCCTGGCCGTACTTCCACTCCGAGTGTCTCGCACCAAAGCTCGCGGTATAAGGCTTTCGCTGCAGCAGACATGTCAGGGTCGGCTACTGGCGCACCATCGACAAGTAGGCGGCCGGTCTTGTATTCGAGCCATGCGCGAAGGTGGGCGATGCTCGGTTCTCCTTGTAGTTGCGGGTGGAGCAAGAAGGTGTTGAAGCTGTGTGCGGTCATCTCGGCAGGCTCCTTCAGAGGGGCGGTTGCCCCACCCTTGTACAGGTGGAGAATTCGTGACGCAGAATGGTGGCTCCCATTTTAACCAAAACCTGCTTCGTTTGTTCCTCCCAGTCAGGAGAGGTACTGAATGTTATTGCCTCTTGTATAATAAACACGAAGCCCCAGTGGAGCTCTGGCTTGCAGGAAACTGTAGAGTTACTCTCGCTGGGACAATGTCATGTCTAAACAGGGTGACTGCGATTAGCGATCATAGATATCGCGGCGATGACCGATTTCGAGAACGTGAATGGTAACAGTCTGATTCTCGATAATGCAGATAATCCGATAATCGCCCACTCGATAGCGCCATTCTCCGCTTCTATTCCCGACTAAGGCTTTGCCGTGCGCGTAAGGATCGAGCGTATTCTCGAGGTTAGTGCGAATCCACTTTATTAACAGTTTTGCCTGAAACTTGTCTAGCTTCCCGAGCTGTTTTGTCGCTTGTTTTGAAAGTCGAACTTGGTATCCTGTCACAGGCTCAACATCTTTTCAACTTCGTCAAGAGTGTAACGAGTGCCATCATCCTCAGCGATCGCTTTGCGCAATGAAGCAATGTCGTGTGCATCTTCAATCTTTTCGAAAATTGCATCACGAATGAAGTCTGAAATCGTCTTTCCTTCGAAATCTGCGTAACGACGAACCAGCTCAGCATCCTTATCGTTGACGCGAAGTGTCATTGTAACCATCTCAAACCTCCTGAATACATAGTAATACGTTGAATTGCCGGATTCAAGGTTCACCATTGCACGATGCATTTGTGGGTTGGCAAGTGCAGGTTCGCTCAATGCCAGTCGCATTCCAGTTGTTGCGCTGTCGAGTCAACCCAATAACGGTTTCGGGGTGAAGTGCAATGAACTTCCAGTCGAGTAACACCCTTGTTTTCAAGAGGAAATTTGGGTAGCTCACTCTCGGCTAGCAGTAGCTCGCTTTGTGTCTTTTATTGAGTACAAAGAACCAATAAAAATTCCCGCTCATATGAGTGGGAATTTTTATTTCTCTACCATTGAGTGCCTGTGTCTCGCTGCATCTTTGTTCCACTTTCACCACAGACCAGAAATGATGCGCATCTCATTTGGTAGGGTGTGAGCGTCAGAACCCAATCTGCACGAAAATGGAGATCCCCTATGAAACTCTTCGCCCGCGCAGCGGCAACGACTGCCGCTTGTGCTCTTATTGCCACCCCGATGACTGCGTTTGCTGCGGACAACGAGACGTCCGCGCCGACGTCGTCGGGAAATGTGGTGACACTTGACCTGTACACGCTGACGGATGTTCACGGTCATATCGAGCTGGTGAAAAAAGACGATAAGAAAACCGGAAAGTCCACAGTGACTGAAGCTGGACTTGAAAAAATGGGGTGCTTCCTCGACGATGTGCGAGGAAAGCACCCTGATTCGTCTTTTACACTCCTTGGTGACAATATCGGCGCATCGCCCTTTACCTCTGGCTCTCTCGATGACAACCCCACGATTGCAGGCTTGAATGAACTCAAACCTGTTGGTTCGACCATCGGCAACCACGAGCTTGATATGGGGCAGGCTGTTTTCAAAGCGCGCGTTGACGGTTCCCAAAAGGAGAAGTTCCACCAAACGACATTCCCTTACCTCGGTGCGAATGTTGAAGGTCTGGGAAGCTGGACAAACGTCGAAGGAAAAACAGTCCCGTACCTCGGCGAATACGCGATCTGGGAGGCTCCTGAGTCTCATGTGAAGGTCGCCTTCATCGGCGCGATCGCGGAGGATGTCCCTTTCAAACTCAGCCCGCGCACAACCGAAGGCATGAAATTCACCGATCCAATCGCCAAGATCAACACGCTCGCAACCAAGCTCAAGGAAGACAAGGTTGCCGACGTCGTTGTGGCGATGCTCGATGACGATGTCAAGAACAACTTCCCCAAGATGGGATCGAACGTTGACGGCATCATGGGCGGCGACACCCACGTGCCATACGAGTTCGATGCGGTGAACTCGAAAGAAAAGCTCACCTCTGCTAATCCTCATCTGGCTGGCGTCGCTTCGGGATCCTACACCGACAACATGGGTCTGCTCTCGATCTCTTTCGATACCAAGGCGAAGAAGGTTGTGTCGGCGGATGCGAAGCTGATCCCAGCTGCGAAGGTAGCCGAGTGTGACTCGTCCACATCAGCATCTGCACCGAAGATCAAGGCGATCGTTGATAAGGCTGTCGAGACATCGAAGAAAAAGGGTGCCGAGCCGATTGTCACAGGAGTGAAGGGCGAGTTCCGACGTGGTGTCTTCACCTCGGCAGAGGGCAAGACTTACCCCGGTTCAAATCGCGGAATCGAATCGTCGCTCGGCGATCTTGTGGCGGACTCGCTGCGCGATACTGTGGTGACGAAGAATGGCAAGAAGGCTGATATCGGCATTATCAACGCTGGTGGCCTGCGCGAAGATCTCGTTCCGAAGAATGGCGTGATTACCTATGCCGACACTTTCGCGGTGATGCCGTTCTCGAATGCGATCGGCTACGTGACGATCACGGGTGCCGATTTTGTCAAGGCTCTTGAACAGCAGTGGAAGACGGATCTGAACTCACAGAACTCGCGTCCGATGCTCAAACTTGGCCTTTCCTCCAACGTGTCCTACACCTACGATGTGACCAAGCCATTCGGTCAGCGCATCACCTCGGTGACAGTGAACGGCAAGCCGATTGATCTGAAGAAGAAGTACACAGTCGGTTCGGTGACCTTCCTCCTCGCCGGTGGAGACACCTTCGATGCGCTCACCGCTGGTGGAGACTTCGAAGTCACAGCCAACCTTGACCGTGATGAGTTCAATAAGTACCTCAAGGGTCTTGCAGCGGCCAAGAAGCCAATCATTGAGCGTGCTGCGAAGGCATCCATTGGCCTGACCCTCGATCGTGACCATGTCAAGAACGGTGAGAAGGTCAAGGTCACTCTGCGAGGTCTGTCTTTCTCAGAAGGCCCGTCCGTCACAAAGAACGTCAAGGTATCTGCCGGTGGTCCTGCGGTTTCAGCGACAGTGGATAACTCGTTGCTTGACGTGAACGCCAACTCTGAGAAGGCTGTCATCTCGACCGACGGTGCAGGACGCGCAACACTCGAAGTCCCTGTGTCTGCGACATGCCCTGCCACGGGTGGTCAGGTGAAGGTTCCGTTGACTGTTGCCACTGATTTCGCCACCGTCGTCTCTCCCGACGCGGGTGTGGCGGTCACAGTCGACTGCGCGGCGACCGCAGCCGGAAAGGCTGGCACTGGTGAGGCCGGCGCAGGCAAAGCTGGCACTGGTGACGGGACAGGCAAGTCAGGAAAATCTGGTCAGGGTTCAGCAGGAACTGCTGGTTCGAATACCAAGGTGACTCCACACGATGGCCTGTCGCATACGGGTGCGAATGTCGCTAGCTTGGCGTTCGGCGGCCTTGCGCTCGTCATCGTCGGCGCTGGTGCGATGGCAGCGCTGCGCAGGCGTTGATTCTCAGATGTGTCGATCCTGAGATAAGGGAGTGCCCCAGGAACTTTCCTGGGGCACTCCCTTATGTTGAGTACGAAGAGTGAAAATTAGACCTGGCCATTTTCTTTCATCGCAGCAGCGCGCTCTTCAGCTTTCTCAGCTACGCGAGCAACGCGATCACCTGCGGTTTCCACTTCGTTCTTGGCCTCGTCAACTGTGTCTTCAGCGGCGTCGGCAAGTTCCTCGGCACTGTCAGCAGCTTTCCCAGTAAGCTTTTCTCCAGCCTCCTTGGCCTTCTCAACCAACGTCGAGGCGTAATCCCCAGCTTGGGTTGCCTTATCCTTGGCGGCATTGGCGATATCAGCAGCCTTATCCTTGGCCACATCAGCGAGGTCAGCAGCCTTTTCCTTCAAGGTCTCAGTCTCTTCAGTGGCGTGATTCTTGAGGGCGTCTGCGCCGTCGGTCTCTTCCTTGGTCAGATCCTCCCAGTAAGATTCTGCCCATGGATCATTGACCGGCTTAGAGCGCTGCACGATCACGTAAACTGCTCCAGCAGCAGCGCTGAGAAGAGCAAGGAAACCGAGCTTCTTCATCACTCCGCGCTTTTTCTTCTGCGGCTTCACCAGCTCTTTCTTGGAAGCGGACACAACATCTTTGACACGTGACGCAAGATCGCCCTTCGAATGACGCGCTTCGTCCAAAGCAGCCTCGGTCGCGCGTTGCACACGTGGGTAGTAGTCTTCGCGAACCTTGGTGGCAGCTTCTGCGGCTCGGGATTGCGCATCATCAACGTAGGGCTTGGCTGCTGCACGAGCGTCCTTGGCTGCGGCCTGAACCTTCGCAGTCGCGTCATCAACGTATGGCTTCGCAGTCTTTGCGGCTTCCTTTGCTGCAGCTTGCACTCGTGCAGCGGCGTCATCGACGTAGGGCTTCGCGTTCTTTGCCGCAGTGGCTGCAGCGTCTTGAACACGTGCAGTTGCATCCTCGACGTAGGGCTTAGCAGTATGAACTGCATCCTTCGCAGCTTCAGAAACTTTCACGACGGCTTCGGTTGCTACCGGAACGATCTTTTCGCTGGCAGCTTCGACCCACGTACGCGCTTTCGTGGCGAGTTCCGTGAGGTTATCGGCAGCAACGTTTGTGGCAGTGGCTGCCTTGTCCTTTGCGGACTTCTTGAAAAGACCCATGATTTCTCCTCCGTTTCGGATCTGGATATGATCCTTCTGCGTCCATCTTTCCATCTTGGAGATCATTCCGCATCCAAGTTGTTCTCTTACCCCGTGAAATTTCGCCAACAGCTAGTGCGTTTTGCGCCGCTCGTGGAATTTTCTACCGACGATGTGCGAAAATGGGCGGCATGGAAGCAATTATGCATACAACTAAGGGCGACATCCGTCTCGAACTGTTCCCTGAGCAGGCTCCGCAGACCGTTGCGAATTTTACTGAACTGGCCACTGGCAAGCGCGAATGGACCGATCCGGCAACGGGTGAGCACACATCGCGTCCGCTCTACGACGGCGTCGTTTTCCACCGTGTCATCGACGGCTTCATGATCCAGGGTGGTGATCCGCTCGGTACTGGAACTGGCGGCCCGGGCTACACTTTCGACGATGAAATCGTACCGGAACTGACCTTCAACGAGCCTTACGTTCTTGCGATGGCCAACGCTGGCACTCGTATGGGACACGGTACGAATGGTTCACAGTTCTTCATCACGGTTGCACCGACGACGTGGTTGCACGGCAAACACACCATCTTCGGCAAGGTTGTGGACGAAGATTCGAAGGCAGTTGTCAACGCCATCGCTACCACCCCGGTTGATGGCCGCGACCGTCCGCTTGACGACATCATGATCACTTCGGTGGAAGTTTCCGAGTAATCGTGTCAGATTCGTTTGGTGCCGCTCCTCAACGCAGGGAGCGGCACTTTCGTCTTGATGTTCCCGCGGTGACAGGGGTGCTCGCGGTGTCATGTGTGGCAATGGCTGTGCTCGGATGGCTGATGCCTCGCCTCACTTACGATTTTCTCTTCTATCCACCACTTGCTGCATTACAGCCCTATCGTTATCTGACAAGCGCGTTTTTCCATGCGGGTTTCGTCCATTTGTTGTTCAACATCTATGCGTTGATTCTCATGGGTCGTGTCATTGAACCGGTACTGGGCAAGATTCGTTTTGCGACGCTCTACCTGTTGTCTGCGATCGCTGGCAACGTTGCCGTGGCAGTATGGGCAGCGACATTCGGCTATCCCGATGTTGTCACTGTGGGCGCGTCTGGTGCAGTTTTCGGTCTTTTTGGCGCCTATGCCGTGCTTGAGCGTGGTTTTGGTTCGAAAGACAGCGGTATTCTGGGTTTGATTGGTATTAATCTTGTACTCGGTTTCGTGGTTCCCGGAATTTCCTGGGAATCTCACGTCGGCGGGCTGGCGCTTGGAGCACTTCTCACGTGGCTTTGGTTAGTGTCCCGACGTCGGACTGTCTCAGCGACTCGTTTCTGGCATACCGTAGTGGGTGTTGGTGTCTTTATCGGTCTCGCTGGTCTTGCAACGTTATTCTGACGATGTCGAATGACGAGTTGAGCTGGTATTGAAGAGGACTTTCGATAGGGCTGACTGAAACAGTAAAAAATAAGGGTGTTCCCCGGCGTCAACGTCGGGGAACACCCTTTTCCACATCTTGTGGATAACTTGTGGATAAAATACACAGGCGTAATTACATTCTTGTCATTTTATTCTGACCTGGGAAAATGTTGCTATTTTTCGCCACAAGAGAGAGTGGTTTTCCACAAGCTGTGGATAACCTGTGGAGAATTACACGCATGTCATTCGCCGCTGTGTAAAAAAGGAGGACGGCACATGCCGTCCTCCTTTAATCGTTCACTGGTGGAACTTACTTCCACCCCATTGTCATCAGGAACCCAATGAGCATAGCGCCGATACCGATGAAGAGGTTGATATTTCCATTCGGTAGGCCTGGGATCGGATACTGTCCATGAGTGACATAAGCAGTCACCACGAAAATCAGACCAATGAACGCAAAGACGAGCATGGTGGGAACCCACCAGCGTGGCGAGACATCCTTCATCTTGGGCTCTTTGGCTGAGCGGCGTGCAGTAACCTTTTCGTGCTCGATTGTTTCCTTGCGCTTCTTCGACTCCGGCATGCTCTTCCTATCAGACGGACGCGGACAAATATGACTGGTAACAAGACTACCGGTACCGGTGAGATAATGCGAAATACTGTCACAGTTGTATATTTGCGAGATCAGGGTCTCTAGCAACTTCATTGACATCATGACTAGTATCGACTCAGACCACTTAACAAATGGAGGATATTCGTGGCAAAACGAAAACAATCCGTATTTTCTGCGGTGATCGGCGTCATTGGTGAATTACTCATCACAGCGGGCGTGCTCATCGGCCTCTTTATCGTCTGGCAGGTATGGTACACCGATATTGCAGCGAATAAATTGCAGGCAGAGACAGTTAATAAAACAGTCAAAGAATGGGGAGTTCCGCCGTTGAAGATCGGGGCTCCTCGTTACACCGACCCGCAGATCCAGGACGTCCCCACCAAAGAAGGCCAGATCCTCGGCATCATGCGCATCCCATCCTTTGGCTACGGCTTTGAGTACACGATCCGCGAAGGTGTCGACATGGAGTCGATCCTGGACAAAGGTAACTTTGGAAAGTACAAGAACACTGCTCTTCCAGGACAAGTTGGAAACTTTTCCACAGCTGCGCATCGTCAGACCTTCGGTGCTCCCATGCGCAACGTTGCCGATCTGAAAGACGGCGATCCGATCGTCGTCGAGACGAAGGATAAGTATCTTGTCTACCGCATCACGACGTCGGATCTCATCGTTGAACCGTCGCGCGTTGAGGTTGTTGCGCCAGATCCATACGTCGCGATGGCAAAACATAATGTCAACGCTCCAGGAGCACAGAATCCAACCCGGCGTCTGCTGACCATCACCACATGTCACCCGCCGTTTGTCTCGGATCAGCGGTGGATCATCCACGCTGAACTCGACCACTGGGTCGATCGTGCAGATGGACGGCCGATCGAAATCGTCGATCCGAAGGAAGTTCCTGCAAATTACAAGGGGCCAAAACCGCTTTCGCCGTCGAACCCATCAACTCGAACCATTGCCGCGCAAGGCGCACAGAAGAAGTGAAGTAAGGAGTCCTCATGTACGGAGCATTGTGGCGTGCATTGCCCGGGCCGAAGTGGCTCAAGGCAATCGAGATGCTGATCCTCTTTGCAGCAATCGTCTATCTCTTGTTTGAATTCGTATTTCCCTGGGTACAGGAGAATTACCTAGTCATCAACAACACGGTGGGCTGAAGATAAAAGTAGTGGCGGGTTCGATTCCCGCCACTACTTTTATCTAATTCTGTTTTTGTTTCTGTGAATTCTTATCCGGCTCAGCCGAAGGATCGTCACTCGGGCTTGGAACAGGTTCAGGCGCTGGAACCGCGTCGGCAGCCTTCGCAATCCTCAATTCGATAGATACGTCGTAGGGCTGCTGGCCGGGGTTCGGACTCATCGCAATCACTGTTCCCGGAGCCACCGTGGGGTTAACCTCCTCGATTACCGTAATCTGCTTGATCTTGAGCTCATCACGCAGAACCGCCATTGCCTCATCCTTCGACAGGCTTCGAACATCCGAAAGGTCAATCTGACCCGAGGAAACCACCAGGTTCACTTCACTGCCGCGCTTGACCGAGGTTCCCGCCGCAGGATCAGTTTCGACCACGAAGTCGCGACCAATTCCAGGCGTGTTACGCGAATCAACGCGGTTCACTTTTAGGCCCGCAGCTTCGAGAGTGGCGCGTGCGGCATCTTGAGAAATGGTTCCGTTCGTGACATCAGGAACTTTCACGTCGCCGACGCCGAGGGAAAAGATCACTTCAACAGTGCTTCCCTTTGGCACAGTTTCGCCGATCGCTGGGGACGACGAGACGAACTTTCCTGATTTGATCTTCTGGTCTTCAACTGCCTTACCGATCGTCATCTTCAGACCCACAGCTTCAAGAGCTTTGCGTGCTTGTGTCTGATCCATATCCGACAAGTCTGGAACAGCAACCTGCTCGACAGTGGACTGCGTCGGCGTCGGCGTATGCTGAGAACCAGAGTTCGTGACTGCCCAGACGATACCCACGACAGCTAATGCCAGAAGCACGACAGCAGAAATGATATAGATGAGGTTGCGCTTCGAATCGCTCTCGGGCGCACCGGCAACGGGTGTCGTGTGCGTGGTGGTGGAGGTCAATGCAGTTGCATCTACTACGTGTGTCGGGGCGGGCGGTGGAGGAATCACAGGTGTGTGCTGTGACCACGTGGTCACAGCTGGCGCTGTTACTCCTTGACCGCGCATCGCGGACAGTAGATCAGAACGCATACTCTCAGCGCTTTGGTAACGATCTTCGCGCTTCTTAGCCAGGGACTTCATCACCACACGATCGAGAACGTCAGGGATGTCTGGGGCAATCGAGCTTGCGGGCTTCGGTGGCTCAGAAACATGTTGGTAGGCCACGGCAACAGCAGAATCACCTTGGAAAGGTGGCTTGCCTGTGAGTAATTCGTAGAGGACGCAGCCCGTGGAGTACAGATCCGAACGAGCGTCCACTACTTCGCCACGCGCCTGCTCTGGCGAGAGATATTGAGCTGTGCCTACAACGGAATTTGTGGAGGTCATGGTGGCGGAGGAATCAGCGATCGCCCGTGCAATGCCGAAGTCCATGACCTTGACCTTGCCCTCTGGAGTGAGCATGATATTGCCCGGCTTGATATCGCGATGAATGATGCCTTCGCGGTGCGAATATTCGAGCGCCGAAAGCACGCCGACGACGATTTGAACAGCTTCATTAATAGGCAGGGCGTCTCCACCCCCGACAAGCTTGGAGACGGTACGACCCGAAACATACTCCATCACGATGTACGGTAGCGCATAGGTGTTGCCGTTGGGGGAGAGCGTTTCCTCTTCGCCAGTATCATAGACGGCCACGATGGCCGGGTGATTTAACGCTGCTGCGCTTTGCGCCTCGCGTCGGAAGCGTGCGAGAAAAGTAGGATCCGTTGCCAGATCGGAACGAAGCACTTTAATGGCGACTGACCGCGACAGACGGCGGTCACGTCCAAGGTGCACTTCGGCCATACCACCACGGCCGATGAGCTCGCCGACCTCGTAGCGTCCGCCGAGCATCTGAGGAATATCCGTCATAACTCTTTCTCTCCCACAAAATAAAGTGCGCTTTCGACAATATTAGGAATTGTGTCCGAGTGCCTGCTTTTTACGGTTGCAGTTCGGTTACGAATCATCTGGACACCGCCTCGATCACTGCCGCGGCGATTGGACCGGCGGTACGTCCGCCGTCGCCACCATTTTCGACGAAGGCCGCAACCGCAACTTTCGGATGATCGATTGCATCGAAGCCGACGAACCAGGCATGCGGTTCAATCCCTGCTTTGATCTCAGCGGTTCCGGTCTTTCCGGCTACTTGGATTGCTCGCAATGCAGCACGCTGACCAGTGCCCTTATTAACGACGTCGATCATCATCTCACGCAATGCTTTCGCGGTTTTCGACGAGAAGGGCCGAGAAAACTCTGTGGGCGAGGTCGTTGAGATTGTGGCGAGATCAGACGTCATCGTGCTTTCCACCAGGAACGGCTTCATGAGGACGCCATCATTCGCTACGGCTGCTGCCATCATCGCCATCTGGAGAGGAGAAACTTGGATGTCACGCTGGCCGATGGAATCCTGAGCAAGCGCGGCTTTGTCTTGTGGTTCCGGGAAGCGGCTCGGACGCACTTGAAGAGGAATTGACTGGCGCTTGCCGAAGCCGAGTGCCTGAGCCATCGCATTCATTTTGTTGTAACCAAGATCGTGCCCTGCTTTCGCGAAGGTAGTGTTGCACGATTGGAGGAAGGCTTGACGTAGCTGGACTTGACCGGATCCGTCGCCACAGTGTTCTTCACCGGGATTCGAAATTGGCACGCTTGTGCCTGTCGGTGTGTACTGATAAGGAGCAGGGACTAGGGTGTCGGGGCTGGCGCCATTTTCCAACATTGTCGCAGCGGTGAGGATCTTGAAGCTTGAGCCGGGAGCATACAGATCTCCACCGATTGCTCGGTTCAACAGTGGCTTGCGAGCGTCGGCGTTGAGCTGTTTCCAGGCTTTTTGAGCGTTCGCCTTCTTGTGGGTCGCCAATGTATTGGGATCAAAGCTTGGGCGAGAAACGAGAGCCAAAATTCGTCCGGTTTCCGGTTCAAGAGCGACGACGGCGCCGCGTCGGTTTCCTAGTGCGTCCCAGGCCGCTTTTTGAGCTTTTGGGTTAATTGTGAGCTCGACGCCGCCACCCTTGGGTTGTTTTCCTGTGATGAGTTCGGAGATGCGCTGCGAAAGCAATGAATCGTCAGAGCCGCCAAGGACGGAATTTTCTTGACGTTCGATCCCTGTCATCGCATTGAATGCAACTGAGAAGTAGCCGGTGATCGGTGCGTACAGCTCGCCGTCGGCGTAGGTGCGGAGGAACTTGTATGGATCGGCTACCTGTTCCGAGCCAGCAATTGGTGTGCCGGCGACAACGATGGGGCCGCGGTCGGTTCCATACTCGCGGTACAGCGTGCGAACGTTGCGTGAATCAGCATTGAGTGATGGAGCTCGGAAAAATTGGATGTAACTTGCTGCGGCCATCAGCGTGAAGAACATCACGACCACAACGGCTGTGAGCTTGCGAAGTGGGGGATTCACAGGCGAACCACCTCCGTCATCTGGGAGTTATTGTCGTCGGGGCTTTCGGCATGAGTATCGGGTGAGTCTGCAGTGTCGTTTTCACGCAGATCCTCTGGGAGCTGACCAGTAGAGATCGATGAGAGTGGGGCTTGCGACGGGGTGAATGGGCGGCGTGCATCATCCGATATACGGAGAAGTAGGCCGGCGATCATCCAGTTTGTCAGTAACGAGGAACCTCCCAGTGCGAGGAACGGCAACGTCAGCCCTGTTAGTGGAATCACGCGGGTGATGCCACCGACCACCACAAAAACCTGCAAGGCGATGACGAAGCCGAGTCCTGTGGCGAGGAGCTTACCGAAGCCATCGTTGAGATGGAGTCCAGCATTGAATGCACGGGACACGAAGAGGAGGTAGAGACACAAGATGGCTAATGTTCCAGCCAATCCAAGTTCTTCACCGAAAGACGAGAAGATGAAATCGGAATTCGAGGCGTACACGAGAGTGGGGTAGCCGCGGCCGAGTCCAGTTCCGAAGAGCCCGCCGCTAGCCATGCCGAACCATCCATTGACCACTTGGCCTGAGCCGCCTAAAGCGTTGTACAGCTCAGGATCCATTGCGTTCAGCCACACGTTGAAGCGTGCGCGTACGTGGGCGGCCATCTGCACGATGACCCAGATACCTCCGGCTGTTAGTACGCCACCGATAGCGAGCCAGCTCACTCGCTCGGTTGCTACATAGAGCATGGCAACGAATAAGCCAAAGAAAAGCAAGGCCATGCCAAAATCTTTCTCCATTGCAAGTAAGGCCATGCAAGCGAGCCAGCCAATAAGAAGGGGAAGGATATGGCGCAGACGAGGTAGTTGAAGCCCAAGAACTTTCTTGCCAGCAAGCGAGAGATTGTCGCGCTGGGCCACTAAATAGCCAGCGAAGAAAACGGCAAGACAAATCTTGGCGAGTTCAGCTGGTTGGAAGGAGAAACCTGCTATTCGGATCCACAGTCGCGCGCCATTAATGGTTACCCCGATTCCGGGAACCATCGGCAGTAGCAGGAGAATGAGTCCGGCAATCAAAGACAGGTAGGTAAACTTTCGAAGCTTTCGGTGATCGCGGATGATGGCGATTGTTCCAAGCATGAGAATCCCGCCAACCACGCTCAGAATAAGCTGACCTTTGAGCTCTGTGTGTCCGCTGCGAGTAACAAGAGAAAAATCAATTCGATGAATCATCACCAGGCCGAGCCCGTTGAGAAGCACAGACACAGGAAGAATCAGAGGATCAGCCCAGGGCGCAAGGAAACGAACTCCCAGGTGAAGTGCCAGCACAGCAACCGTGGTCACCACTGCGACCACCACAAAATTTGGTGGGAGAACGTCTGCGGAGGTTGCTCCTCCGTTCACTCCCACATGCACGAGCACCCAGGCCATGAGAACAACAATGAGAGCGAGTGCGAGGAGGAAAAGTTCAGTTCCACGTCCTTTTTGAGGAACGCGTGAGGTAACGATGCTCATCATTTCCCTCCGTGTGTCGGTGTGGCAGAAGGCGAGGCAGTTGGTTGCCCGCTAGGTGCCGAGGTTGGTGACGCACTCGGGTGGGGCGACGGGGCGACGTGTTGTTTTGCGAGATCTTCTACTGCCTTTTGTGCATCTTCGAGAGACGAACGGGTGATCGGACTCGCAAGTAAACGCTGTCGAGCGACTTCAGTGAGATCGTCGACGGAGATGTCGGTGGTCGAGTGTAAGGAAGCGAATTCTATTGGTCCTAGGTGCTGAGGAATGCCCTGGAAGATAGCTACTTTTCCATTGTTTTCGGCAACGAAATATTGGGTCTGCGTCCACGTGTAGGTACCGAAAAGTCCGGCTGTCACGAGACTGATGATCCCAAAAATCGCTGCAATCTTGGGCCAAATCTTCCGTCGGTTCGACATGTCCTCGGGATCGTCATCGGCCATATCGTTGCGTTTGGTCAGCGCAGCTGCACGGCCGGCGGCCCCATGCCCGAGCCGTGAGGGGCGACGTCGGTCGGCTGCGGCAGAGCCCACCACGATTGGGCCACGATCGTAAGGCTGACCCGACGACGGTAGCACCTGCGCGACGACAACGGTGACGTTGTCTGGGGCACCAGCAGCGAGAGCTAAATCGATAAGCTGCGCACCGGCGTCTTCAATCTCAGGGGTGGCGAGTACTTGTGCGATCGTCTCGTTTGACACAACGCCGAATAAGCCGTCTGAGCACAATAGCCAGCGATCTCCAACCACGGCTTCGCGGATTGATTCGTCAAGATCTAGAGGCTCGGGTGAATCTCCGATGTTGCGCATGATGACGTTGCGCTTGGGATGGTGTGCGGCTTCTTCTTCGGTGAGCTGGCCGTGATCAACAAGGTATTGGACTAGCGTGTGATCGCGCGTGACCTGGGTGAGTTTGCCGTCGCGCAGGAGGTAGGCCCGAGAATCGCCGATGTGAACCATGGCTAACTTATTTGAGGTTCGCAAAATGGCGATACAGGTGGTTCCGAGGCCTTCGAGTTCGCTTTTTTCATGTGCGCGTTCGATCAAATCCTCGTGTGCCTCTGCCAGAGCACGGCGAAGGAGAGGCAGAAGTTCGTCGGCTTGATGGGTGTCGTCGATTTCAGCTAAATGTGCGATGGTCACCGAGGACGCGATATCTCCGCCGGCTGCTCCGCCCATGCCATCGGCAAGGACCAGCAGATTGGTGGAAGCATACCCAGCATCTTGGTTTGATTTTCGAACCAACCCGATGTCGGAAAAAGCCGCGTACTTGAACTGGACACTCATTGGGCCAGCTCCATCGTTGTTTTACCGATGGTCACGCGTGTGCCTGGGCGCAGAGGGATTGGAGCATGGATACGCTCAGTTCCGACCCAGGTTCCATTCGTGGAGCTTAAATCTTCAATCCACCACTGCCCGTTTTCGTTGTAGAAACGAGCATGGCGCGAGGAGGCGAAACCGTCGTCGAGAACGAGTGCAGAATCGGGTGAGCGTCCTACGGTAATGGATGCTGACCCGAGAGGGAGAGTCGTTCCAGTGAGTGGCCCAGCGACGACGACGAGACGTGGACGTGCGACAACGGAGCCGGCAGACGTCAGTGGCGTTTCGCGACGCTGTGCTCGACGCGCACGAGCTGCCGCTTTTCGATCAGTGGAGGAGCCTCGTTGGCCGCGGTCGGCAACGCGGGTTCCAAAGACGTCGGCACGGATTGTCTGTAAGACGAGTAGAACAAAGAGCCACAGAAGTGCAAGGAATCCGAAGCGAAGAACGGTGAAAAGGATCGCGTTCATAGCGCCTCCGGGGAAGTCCAAAACATGATTTTTGTACGTCCAAGGGTGATCGTATTCCCATCGACCAAAGTGGCAGCGGTGATCCGATGCCCTTCGACAAATGATCCGTTGGTGGTGTTCAAATCAGTAGCAATCACGCCACCGGGGGTAATTTTGAGTTCGAGGTGGCGGCGTGAAACACCCGAATCATTGACCACGATGTCGGCACTCGATCCACGTCCCAGCACAGTCACCTGGCCAGTAAGGACGTAACGTTCGCCGGCGACGTCGATCATGGGATTTTCAGGTGACGCGTCAGTGGTGGTGGCAGGTGCCGCCGCGCCGCGTCGGGAAGATCCGTGTACGGAGATCTTGCCCTTGGGGAGCTGCGTGGATGAGGCAAATTTGACGCGGACAGGGCCGAGGAATGTGTAGCGTTGTTCGCGTGCATAGGCGATTGCTGCGCTTGCGAGTTCAGCGCGCAGGGAATCTTCGCCCCAGTCAGTGAGTTTTTCACAGTCTTCGCCCGAGAGAGTGACGATGAAGTCGTTTGGAGCGATTACGCGATCGCGACTCATCGTGGCAGAGCGGTCATCCATGCACTTTTTGACCCCGCTCACTAGCTCGACCGGCTTCAACTCGGTACGAAAAGCCCGTGAGAACACGCTATCGACAGCGTTTTCAACTTTACGTTCGAGCCTCTCAAATGCACCCATGAACTGCTCCTCGTTAACGAAAATAAAACTTACCTAATATAACACTACTTGTTTCGCGGGCGTGGGGCACTCACCTGAGGGGCTGAGGTGGTTCTTCAGGGTTTACGTGCTGGAAATTTTATGTGTGTCACGTCACTGGTTCGGCCAGAGAGTGAGGTTTGCACCGATGGTAACTGGACAGTATTATGTTTCTTTGTTACTCATGCTCGAGTGGCGGAATTGGTAGACGCGCACGGTTCAGGTCCGTGTGGTGGCAACACTGTGGGGGTTCAAGTCCCCCCTCGAGCACCAACGAAAACCCCGATATCTCAATGAAAAGAGAGAATCGGGGTTTTGTTATTGGCCGGGAATGTCGGCCGTCAAGATTCGTATTCTTGGTGTCTGAATTAGTACACGATTATCCGTGCTTGAAGTCAATGAAAAACGCTGTGACGTATGATCCGGTGCTTAGCTTTTCTGACATGTTCAGTGATTTATGTGAATTCCTTCTTTTTCTAGGTCTAAAGTCGGGTGTAAATGGACTGGGAACCGCTCTCGCTATGTGCTGAATACCAGGGAACATTTACCTGTAGTGGGACACAAGTCCCAGTCTTAGGTCCTAGAGGGTATTTTTGTGACGACACAATGCTCTAAAAATGTCACCAACTGTTTTTCTCGTCGAGAAAGCGGGTGTACTGTGCTAGTTGAACGCGCACCGAAGTCGGAAGATCATCGGGCATAGCGTGACAGACTCGTACGAATCCGCAAGGGTTGTTCAAGAAAGGAGCTACGTTTAGTGGCTACTCAGGTTTACAAGACGCTGTCGAAAATTGTCGGCATTATCCTTGTTCTCGTTGGCATCGGCGCTCTCATTGGTGGTATGTTTGCCAACTCCTTCATTAAGCAGCAGCTGAGTGATCAGCACATCATGTTCCCACCGGCAGAAGCCATCAAGGCTCAGGTGGAGGCAGGAAAGCTGACCCAGGCTGACGGTGATGCTGTGTCGCAGTACGCTGGGCAGATCCTTGAGAATGGCGATCAGGCCAAGGTGTGGTCGGATAACTTCGTTCTCGCTCACATGGTCAGCGCTGCAAAGGCAGCCGGTATCCCTGAGGATAAGGCAAACTATGCCGCAGTCGGCGACCTTGCAACAGCTGCACAGAAGGATCTCACCGCTAAGGTGAAGGCCGATAACCCGACTGCCGACGAGAAGACCCTGAAGGTTCTGGTTGGCAAAGAAATGGCAAACCCACAGTCGAAGTATCCGGAGGCTGCGAAAGTAGCTCAGCTCCAGAAGCTTCGCACCGAAACCTTCCTCAATGGCAACACCATTCGTGGCATGTTGCTCAACGCCTACGGCTGGGGTCTGGTTGGCAAGATTGCCAACATCGCCGGCATCGGCCTGATCGTGGTGGGTATTCTCCTCGCTGCTTGGGGCTTTGTTCCTTCCAAGAAAAAGAACGCCTGATTCTTTGCACGGCGTTCTTTAAAAAGACAGTACATCAGTGCCGGGACTCGTTGAGTCCCGGCACTGATGTGTCTGCGGTGCACTGATGTGTCTGCGGTTACCGAGATCTGTGTCGACGACGTCGATGTGCTCGACCTCTGTGCTTGATGTCTTGCATCGTTGCAAGCTTTTTCGCAATATTACGATGCTGTTTGTGTTTGACTTAACCGTTTTAGTTTGGTGTGCTGAAAATGCCATGTCATTCAATGAAGAAAGGACAAGGTATGGCAAAGCAATCAACCTCTTGTCGGGGTAGCCGCCGTGCCCTCGCCATTTCGGCGACTGCGGCTCTGACCTTGACTGCGTTTGCTGCACAGGCGAATGCTGCGGATTCTGTATATCCGCAAGGAGACTATGCAGTGCGCTCCGCACAACCGATCAATCAGGGGCACAGGCTCCAAGATGTGCGTGACTGGAGCCCTGAGACCGATCCTTATGCACAGTTCATGCGAGCAGACATTCCACTCCAGCCGCGAATCGAGCACAATTCAGCTACGCAGGCCGATCCACAGCTTGACGGTAAATCCCAGATCATGCTCATGCAGGGCGATTACGGTAACTCTTTCTTTGAGAATTTCCGCGCAAATAACGACGCTAATGAGCACACTCTCCAGTTCTGGCAGTATGCAGATTACTGGAGCCCGTGGCATGGTTCTGCTTCTGTGTCAACTCCCAAGAGTCTCTACGATCCTCGATCGAGCGATTGGCGCAAGCGTGGTTTTGAATTCGGAATTGTTGATATCCCGAATCCCGCATGGACTAATGCTGCCCATCGAAACGGCGTGAAATCCATCGCTACCATCTATTTCGATCCGGCCTTCCGTCCGGCATTGACTCTCGAAGAGTCTTTTGAACCAGGCGGAAAGGGCTATATCGTGGCCCAAAAGTTGATTGAGATGGCGAAGTTCTATGGCTATGACGGCTACTTTCTCAACGACGAAGAAACAAATTTCCGTGAGGCGCGACTCAAGCCTTTCATGAAGCAGCTGACTGATGCAGGTTTGTACACCCAGTGGTACACGAACACTGACTCGCATTGGGATTCAGTTAAAGCTGAATGGACTGGCAAGGGCGCCAATAAGGTCATGGATTCAGTCTTCTTGAATTACCGCTGGAATGAGCAATCAGCGAACACTATTCTCAAGGAAATTGCTGCAGCAAAGGACGATCCTTTCGCTCAAGCATTTTTCGGTGTCGAAGCGAATAAAGCGAAGTTCCACAACGGTGACCAAACAGCCTCCGGAATTCGTGGACTCTACGTCGATAAAGAGAAGAACCATTCGCCGCGTGCGTCCATCGCCCTCTTTACTCCCTCGGATTTCTATCAGCGCGATGTCCTTGACGCAAACGACGGCCCGAAGATGAACCCTCTGTTCCAGCAGGCACCGTTCCAGTGGGTTGTTGATGGCCGCCAGCGTCTGTACTTCTCAGGTCCAACAATGAATCCGGCGTCGGCTGAATATGATGCTAATACAAGCTATCCCGACTTGAACGCAAACGGAATCAGATGGCCCGGCGTCGCTGACTTCGCCCCCGCACGGTCGGTTATCTCAGGTTCGACGTTTGCCACCAACTTCTCCATCGGCAAGGGCCTTTCCTGGTGGGACGGCGGAAAGGTGACGAACTCTTCCGAGTGGTCGAATATGGATTCCCAGGCGCTACTGCCTTCATGGCAGTGGTGGACGACGGGCGGCGGCAAACTCACCGCTGACTGGGACATGGGGAAGAATGAAAAGCGCAGCACTTTTGCTGGAAAGCCAGCAACAATCCCATTTGCGGCGCAAGGGGCCTACGAGGGTGGAAACTCGCTGGCTATCCATGGAGATACCGCAAACGACACCGTGTTGAATCTCTTTAAGACGGATCTTTCCGTCAAGAAGGGATCAGCGCTTGAGCTGACTTTCAAAAAGGTTTCTGCTGACACCGCAACAGCCAGTGTTGTCCTGACGATCAAGGGCGAAAAAGAACCGGTCGTTCTTCCGGTTGATTCCTCGAAGAAGGCTGGTGACTGGACAACTACCAAGCTGAGCTTGAAGGATCTTGCCGGTAAGACGGTGACGTCGATAGGTCTGAAATTTAGCGAGGCTAAGGGCTACCAGCTCAACCTGGGTAAGATTGCCGTCACCGATGGGCACACAGCGCCAGCAGCGCCCACCGGCGTCGAGATTCGTGGTGTATATGACGACGGTCAGCTCGTCCTCGGCTGGGACAAGGCCAAGTACGGCGATGTCGTGAATTACCGCGTCAGCGCTGTGAATGATAAAGGCCAGAGCCATCTTTTCGATGGATTCACTGATCTGGCATACATTAAAGATGCGCCAAACCGCGGCAAGGTGACCTACCAGGTGCAGGCTGTTGGAAAGGACGGTCAGCTTTCGGCGCCCACATCCGTGGTCTTCAATGGCACTGGGCTACCGATGAATCTTACGGTTGACACCACCAAGTCAAAGATCAACGATCTGACCTTCGCAGCAAAGCCACGCGAAGTGACTGTTCATTGGGAAGGCGCTGACGCCGGAAAGTGCACCGCGATTGCGCATCTCCAAAACCGCAGTGCAGACAAGATCAATACGTTCTCAACTACTGTGGACTGTGCCAAGGGCGTAGCGACAATTCCTGTGCCGTTCCTTGAGGGTTACCCTGCAGACGTGACCGTGGTGCCGCAAGGTAAGACAGTGGGATACACCACTCGCGTCAATACTCATGATGGATTCGCAGCGCCGATGCCTGCGTCTGACCTCGTCATCAAAGAGAACGGTGAGTATCGCTTCAAGAACCCCACCACGCGTGACTGGTACAAGCTTGTGGTGAGCTTCAAGCCTGAAGGCGGAGAGGCTAAGCCGCTGCGTCAGCATGTGCGTGGCGGAACAATTCGCACTGTCGGCGGTGCGGCTGCGACGACGGAGGATATCACCGTTTTCCGCACTCTCCCGGCGGCCACCGGAACGGTGATCGCTGAGCTCACGGACTATGCCGGTAACACCACTACACAGGAATTCACGATCAAGAATTATAAGGTCACCGGCGTGACCCCTAGCCCTGAGGCTGAGCCTGCCCTGTCGGACTACATTGCGGTTCACTACGCACCAATTGACGTCACCGCCGGCGGAAAGGCGCAGACCAGTGCTCCGACGTCGGCGAGCGGACGCGCACTTCCGAAGGGAACAACGTTTAGCGGAAAAGACCTGCCCGCATTCCTCTCCTTGGCGAAGGACGGGACGCTGAGCGCGAAGGTCGCCGGTGACACGAAACTTACTTCAGGAAGTTACGAGGCAAACATTGTTGTCACCTTCCCGGATAAGTCCGAGCAAACCGTCAAGGTGCAGGTGAAGCTGACGGTTCCGAAGGTTGCCGACCCGGATCCGACTACTCCGGCGGACCCGACCGCTCCGGCAGACCCGACTACTCCGGCGGATCCGACCACTCCGGCAGACCCGGCGCCAACGGCGAAGCCTGAACCGAACCCATCTGCGTCGGCGACTGCGGTTCCGTGGACGAAGTTGACTCCAGCAACTCCGCAGAAGCCCTCGAAGGGGCACAAGCAGGGAACGACGAAGCCAACTCAGTCTGATTCATCTCAGAGTTCTCAGGCTCCATCCGGCGAGCTTTCTCGTACGGGCGCATCCTCTGATGCGATGGCACTGTCAGGGCTGATCGCTGTGCTCGCAGGTGCTGTGCTGGTTGTTCGCAAACGGCGGATGAACTAGTGACATAAGGTAAAGGAGAGGCGTTGGGAAATTCCCAACGCCTCTCCTTTAGTCTGTTTAGTCTGTTAATTGCGACGAAGAGGAATTTTTCGGTTGATTGCCCACGCGAGGAAGAACATCATCAAGGTGAACGCCAAGAACGACACTGCCCAGGCGCCGGGAAGAGTGAAGATTTCTTCGCCCCAGATTCCCAGTGGGCCGTGGTCAAAACTCCACTGTGCATGACCTGTGCGAAGGTAGGAGAGAAAGATTCCGAGAGCAATGATTGCTGAGAGCATGACCTGGATAATCAGACCGCCAATGATCACCTGGCGCAGACGCCAACGAGTAAAAACAATCCCAAGGAAAATTCCAGCGCTCAATGATGCGGCCAGAGCGGTGACATTAAACGCCAGCGCTGCGAGGGTGACTCCCTCAAGTATGACGCTTTCGATAAGCCATGCGCCTGCCCACATCACACCGATGACACCCCACACAAGTGCCATGATGAGAAGAAATGAGCACACAATGAAACGGAAGTTCTCGCTTCGTGTTACTCCGGCGGCAACATGAGCTCGCGTGTTGTAGACAAAGAGCGCGGCCATAGCAGTGCCAAATCCAGTCAGAGTTGCCAGAAAGCGGCTCAGACCGCTCCACAAGTACGAATGAGATCCGATCTCTTCGATCCATGGAATGTCCTCATTCGATCCTCCTCCGAAGATCACCCGGACGGCGAGTAACACCGTCACAAGGAAGACGCTGACCAAAGCAGAAGTTTGAACGATTTGGCGTCCATACGCGGAGAAAAGTTTCATGATGTCACTTCCTTACTTCCTTTTCACGCGCATCCGGCGCATCACACACCACGATCCCAGAGCCGGGATTATGGCGAGCAACGCAGCGTGCTCGGTCATTGCAATCGCAGGATTTGCCACTGTGATGAGCTTGTGAAGATCAGAGAGCCAGTTCGCAAGTGATGCACCGATATAGGACGTGAAGATTCCATAGGAGATGGAGATTGACAGCCACAGACCAAGAATAGTGAAGATCAGTGTTGTTCCGCCGTAGCGCAGGGAGAAAACGGTCATGAGGAGTATCCATGCAAAGAACACTAGGTGCCACAGTGGAATATAAAGATACATCCACATTGACGATCCGAGGACTGTGCGATCATCGAGAATATCGCCGATCAACAGGAGGACAACCGATATTGCGGAATGTATCGCGGCCACCGTCACTGCCGTCGCGAGGGCGGACAGTGCGAGTGAACGGCGAGTGACGCCTGCTCCAAGGCGTCCCTTGACACGCTTGCTCACCGCGATACCGAACCCAAGGGAGAAAATATAGAGCAGATTTGCCATCCCTGCCATGAGGTTCCACGGGCCACCGAGTTCCACCGTCGGAATACTGATCTCAGGATCAGACACGTCATTTCCTGCCGGAATTGCGCTTGTGTCCAGTATTGTCGCCGGATAGGGATGGAGCGTGCCGAAGTCGGGCGAGCCGACTATGACGGATGGTGAGGTGTCGAAGGAACCGTTGAGGAAGCGATACGTCAGGAGTGCCCCTGCTGTGAGCAGAAGGAAGAGCGGGAGAGTCCAGAGCATCGGTCGAAGATCGGCCTTGATTAATGAGCGTTGCATTCTAGGCCTCCTGATGAGGAGTCGATGAGTGGGAATCGAGCTGTCCAAGTACCTCTGTGCCAGAGACGCGCCGTGTAATATGAGCCAGAATCGAGGTTAGATCAGGAACTCCTTTTTCAATTGACATGAGGCGTGCGTAAGAGGCACGAACGTCGTCGGCGGTTCCTTCTGCAGCGAGTTGCCCATTTTCGACAATCCACACGTCTTCGATGAGATGCTCAATCTCGTTGACATTATGGGAGGAAATAATGATTGTGCGCGGATGCGCGATGAAATCCTGGAGAAGAACATCGTAGAAATCGCGACGCAGTACCGCGTCCATGCCCAGGTGGACTTCGTCGAAGATGGTGAGCGGAGCGCGCGATGCAATTCCGAGGGCAGCTGACAGAGCGCTCTGTTGGCCGCGCGAGAGCTGGTTTGGGCGTTTTGTGAGCGAGATTTCCCATGCATTCAGCAGACCTTCAGCGAGCTGGTGATTGAACGTTGGTCGAACTGCGTCCCACAAGGCTAAGGTTTGTGTAATTTTGAGGTTCTCATAGAGGAGAGTCGAATCGCTGACCAGAGCGACCTGGGGCATGACTTTCGAGTTTTCCCAGATTTCTTGCCCCTCAAGCGTGATTTCACCTCGGAAAGGAATCTGAGCCGCCATCGCCATAGCGAGCGTAGATTTTCCGCTGCCATTACGTCCGAGCAAACCAGTGATGACATTTGGCCGTAGGCGTGCGTTGATTCCTTTAATTGCTTCGAAGCGTCCGTAGCGTACGTGTACATCATGAAGCACGACGCCGGTGGCCTTGTGTGTGTCCACGGGGTGATGCTGTGTCATAGCGTCGTTGCCAGAGATCGGCGTAAGCCTATCTGAGTGTGTCATTGTTCCTCCAGGATTGTGCGAGTGAGAGTGATGATTTCTTCCGGGGTGAATCCGTATGCCACGCCCGCGCGAATGGCTGGTTCGAGGTGTTCGGTGAGGAAATTTTGGCGTCCTTGTGTGCGCAAAATTTCGGGGGCATCGTCTGAAACGAACATGCCGATTCCGCGTTGTTTGTATACCAATCCCTCAGCCGTGAGGGTCGAAAATGCCTTATTCGCAGTGGCTGGATTAATTCGGTATGTGGTGGCGTACTGAGTCGTCGACATCAGTTGATCACCGGGAACGAGTTCGCCAGCCACAATTTTTCGTCGAATATCTTGAGCGATCTGCACATAGATGGGTGTCGACGAGTCGAAAGTCAGCATTCATCCCCCTTCTCCTTTGTTGGTTAGTTACATGACTAATTAACCACTAAGGGTAAGGAGGTGTCAAGTTTCAAAATCCTGTGCGGTTTTCACAAAGATCAACGCGACGAGCGACACAAAAGGGAAGAGCCGATCACAGACCCTTATTCTTTGTCACGCAAGATACGGTCAGCGTCCGGATTCACTCCGCCGTCCCGACGTCGACGCACGCCGCGTGCCCGTTCCATCGACTTCACGCGCAACGCCTTGAGTTTTTCTGAACGCAAACGCGCACTCAGATCCATCGCCTTGATAGGAAGCATCCAGTGGTAGCGCCGAGCAAGCAAGCCGAAAATCAAACAGATGGAGATCGCCAACCCCATCCCTACTTCATACATTCCATAGCTCTGGAAAAACACCATCAGCCCAGCGGCAATCACAGAGAAAGTGGCATACAAAGGATTGGAGCCGAACACAGCGGGTCTGCGCCCGACCATCACGTCACGGTAGATTCCACCCATCACCGCGGTGATGGTACCCAAGAAAATTGATGACACCGGGTTCAGCCCGGCCATCATACCTTTTGCAGCCCCCGTCGCTGACCAACAGCCGAGCGCTCCGACGTCGGCGATTGCAAGTAAGCGTCGCGCCCACCGTCCATCGAGAGGAACTAAGTAGGCGAAAACTGAGGCGCCGATTGCACCCCACAAGTACCAAGGATCGGTCAGAGCAACAGGAAAATCGGTACCGAGGAGGGCATCGCGCGTCATACCGCCGCCTAGCGCGGTGACAATACCTAGCGCAAGGAAACCGAACATATCGAAGCTCAGCGAACGTGCCAAGGTTGCGCCGATCAGGCCGTTGGCTAACACACCAGCGACGTCAACAATGCGGAACAGTGTTTCTGGTTCCACGCTCCCCTCCTTGCAGGTCAATGGGGTGACGTACTCGCTTCCCGACGCCGGGGCAAGCGGACGTTGCCTACTGTAGCGTGCGTTGCGCGCGCCTCTCACACCCTAGTAGATGAGGAAAATGGCCGGCAATTGGCCGACCATTTTCCTTGAGCTGATGGAACGTGAAGGATCAGTCCTCAACCCAGCGGTCGAGGGCGTGCTGATATGCTTCAGAATCGTGATCACCGCGCACGATCAGTGCAACGAGCTCAACCTTGCCGCTGTGCTCATCGAACCAATCGTCAACAGCCTTCAGTGCCACCTGAGCTGACTCCTCGAGCGAGAAGCCCCCTATTCCGGTGCCGATTGCTGGGAACGCAACAGACTTAATGTCCTTCACCTGAGCTGCCAGGTTCAGGCAGGCGGTGTAGGTGTCGTAGAGCTCCTTGAGACGATCTTCATGGTTGCCACCGCTGGCCTTCGGTGAGACAGCGTGGATCACGTACTTAGCTGGGAGACGGTAGCCACGAGTAATGACAGCTTCACCCAACGGAAGCTCCTCAATGCCTGTTATTTCCTTGATCTTCTTCAGATCGGATTTGATCCAGGGGCCGCCTTGAGTCTGAATTTCCGAATCAATGCAGTGATCGAAAGGAAGTGGGCAGCCGGAGAGATCTGGCATAGCCGAGGTCACGATAGCGTCGACAACGATCTGCTCCGAATCGCCACGGTAGAGCACCACAGAACCGGCGTGCGTGTAATCGGAATCAGGATCCAAATCGATCACGCGGCGCAGGCTCTTGACTTCGATGCGGCCGTGACGTCCCATGCGACGCCACAACAGCGTGTCGATAGCGCGCGAGGTAATCGGATCGAGATCGCCAGCAGGACGCTCGGCGAGTTCGGTCTTCAGCCATAGATCGAGTCCGGCATCGGTGGAGAGGTTTGCCGACGTGCCGCCGGTGTATTTCTTGTCCTTCAGGCCAGCCAGAGCGGTTAAGAGGAGATCGTGTGTGGAGCGGTCATCTGTTTTGGCCGCAGGTACCGGCGTGTCGAGCTGAATTGCTTCGCGGTAATCAGAGAGTTTCAACATTATTTCCCTTTCACAGAGCTACATCTAGATTACCCAACTGGTGCCGTAGTCTAAAGCCATGACATCTGGTTTTGACATTGATGAGTTTTTATTCGGCACCCCTTCCCGAAAGGAGGACGCCGAAGTTCCGACTAACGTCCCGTCTGAGGCTCCCGATAGCGACGCCGATGAGTTACCTGTCACTGCACCTGTCACTGCACCTGTCACTGACAGTGGTGACGGTGAGACGACAGCACCCACCGTCGTCGTCAACTACACAGTGACGCCAGCGAAAACGGGCCGCACACAAGGGCCTGTGGGTCTGCCCACATCGGGATTTGACCTTGTTATCGCAACCGATGGGTCGTGCTCAGGTAACCCTGGACCCGGTGGCTGGGCTTTTGTCGAACAAATAAGTGGGCAATGGGCGAGTGGTGGCGCGCGCGCAACCACAAACAACATCATGGAGCTGACCGCACTGGTATCAGCCCTCGAATTTGCCGGTCCGGAGCGGAGCCTCCTTCTACGTATTGATTCTCAATATGTCATTAACTCGGTGACCAAATGGGCGAAAGGATGGAGAAAGAAAGGGTGGAAGAAGGCTGATGGCAAGCCGGTGGCAAACCGTGAACTCATCGAACGAGCCCTCGAACTCTACGAGGGACGCACCGGCACTACCGAAGTTGAGTGGGTGCGTGGCCATGCAGGCGATGCCGGTAACGAGTTGGTCGATTCGCTAGCAGTAGCGCAGACCCAGATGCACGCGCGCTGAGACCGCTACAAAATGCGATCTCATTTCGTTGTGAACCTGATTCTCAGGAAGCGTGGTGTCGTTTAGACTGAGGGAATGACACATACAGCACCACGGGCCGAGAAGCGCCCGATTGAACGCACATTCCACGGCGATACCGTTGTGGATCACTACGAGTGGCTGCGAAGTGACGAGGCTGCCGCCCGTACCCTCGTCGAGAAAGAGAATGAGTGGTTCTCTGAGCGTACAGCGCATCTTGCGGGCCTGGAAAAGAAAATTGTGGGGGAAATCGCCGCACGCACGAAAGAAGCCGACGTAACGGTTCCGATTCGCAAGGGCGATTACTGGTACTGGACTCGCACATTCGAAGGTAAATCGTACCCAGCCTTCTCTCGCACGCGTGCTCTGGGGAGCGAGCGCCCCGATCCGAACACTATTGGTGACGCTGAGCAGGTAATTTACGATGCCAATGAGCTTGCACAGCCGCACGAGTTTTTCTCTATCGGTGGACAGGCTGTCTCACCGGACGGGGAGCTCCTCGCGCTCGCGGTAGATGTGGCAGGAAACGAAGAGTTCTCGCTGACAATCTCGCGTATCGACACCGGTGAAGTTGTGGATTCTTCGCTGTCGAAGATTGTGTACGGTCTCGTCTTTTCCCCAGATTCGAGCCGCATTTACTACACGCGCGCGGACTCAGCGTGGCGTTCCTACCAGGTCTGGGAACACGTGATCGGCACCGACCCTGCTACCGATCGTCTCCTTTACCAGGAAGATGACGAGAAATTCTCCGCATGGATGTGGGGCTCGCGTGACGGTGAGTGGCTCATCATCCATTCGGCATCCACCACCACTTCTGAGGTGCGCCTCATGCATATTGCCGACGCCAGCGCCGAGCCTTTCGTGGTGTCCGAGCGTCGCGCTGGACTTGATTACACGGTGGAGATTGCTGGTGATCAGCTTCTGATCTGGCACAACCTCACCAACGTAGGCTTTGACGTGTCCAGTGCTCCAATTGGTGTATCGACTCCTGAAAGCTGGAAGACCGTGATGTCTGCGGCCAAGGGTGAGCGCATTATTGAAGTTGCAGCGTTCGCAGGCTTCGCCGTGGTGTTGCTCCGCTCTGCTGGTTCAACCACTTTGCGTGTGTTGCGCAGGATCGAAGCGCAAGAAACAGACCAAAATGACGCACCGGCGTCGTCGGGCTGGAGTGAGCCGGAGGCGATCAACGCTCCTGAACTCTCCACGATTGATCTGGGAAACAACCCGGAGTGGGATGCACAGTCAGTGCTCTTCATGACCGAGTCACTACTTGACCCGGTCACGACGAACGAGTGGGACGCCACAACCGGCGTGGTACGCACACTCAAGGTACTTGACGTACCAGGCTATGACCGTTCCAAGTACGTCCAGGTGCGCGAATGGGCCACTGCCGAGGATGGCACACAGATTCCAATGACGGTGGTCTACCGAGCTGACCTCAAGCGCGACGGCTCGAACCCCGGTTTCATTTATGGCTACGGCTCCTACGAGGACTCGATCGATCCGTTCTTCGCAGCGAACCGTCTGCCTATCTTCGATCGTGGAATCGTCTATGCCATCGCGCATATCCGCGGTGGTGGAGAGATGGGTCGCGAATGGTACGAGGATGGTAAGTTCGACAAGAAGAAGAACACGTTCAGCGATTTCGTAGCTGCGGCACATCATCTGTTCGACACTGGTCTAGTAGATCCGGCGCGTCTGGCGGCTGAAGGTCGCAGCGCAGGTGGTTTGCTGATGGGTGCGATCACGAACCTCGCGCCGGAGACATTCCGTGTGGTTCACGCTGGCGTGCCGTTTGTTGATGCGCTCAATACGATTCTCAAACCCGAACTCCCGTTGACTGTGGGCGAGTGGGAAGAGTGGGGCAATCCGGTGGAGTCGGAGCACATCTACCGCTATATGAAAGAGTACTCGCCCTACGAGAACGTGCGCGAGGGCGAACTTTACCCAGCAATCCTGGCGACGACGTCGCTGAACGACGTGCGCGTGTCCTACTTGGAGCCGACAAAGTGGGTACAGGTTCTGCGTGATAACGTTACCAACGACGAAGTGGCGCGTCCGATTGTTCAGCTGACCGAAACTGTTGCTGGTCACGGTGGCGGCTCAGGACGTTACAAGAAATGGGAAGATCGTGCGCGCGAGCTGGCGTTTATCTTCGATCAACTTGGTGTGACCGAGTGATGGTCTAGAGCAAGGCAAGACTGAGGCCCCAAGTCATCCGGTGAGGATGATTCGGGGCCTCAGTTTATTGAGGGAAAAGTTTCACTCCCTCGATCGAGCGAACTCTTCTTTAGCCTTTCATCACAGGCGGATCAGGCGATCCCATGCGGACAGAGCAGCCGTGGCTCCGGAACCGGAGGCGATCACGATCTGTTTAAACGCAGTGTCCGAGCAATCACCAGCGGCGTAGATGCCCGGGATGTTCGTCGCGCCCTTACCGTCAGTGGCGATCTCGTGCTTGGCATTGAGTTCCACCACACCGTCGAGCCACTCCGTGTTCGGCAGCAAGCCGATCTGTACAAACACGCCCGACAGATCCATAGACTTTTCCTCACCAGAGGCACGATCTGTGTAAGTCAAGCCGGTCACCTGCGTGCCATCGCCCACCACCTCGGTGGTCTGAGCGTTTGTGATGACCTCAGTGTTCTTCAGCGCAGCAAGCGAGTCCATGAGAACGTCGTCGGCGCGGCACTTGTCTGCAAACTCGAAAACGGTCACTTGTGAGGCGTGAACAGACAGATCGATTGCCGCCTCGATACCCGAGTTTCCGCCGCCGATCACGGCTACTTTCTTGTCCTTGAAAAGCGGGCCGTCGCAGTGCGGGCAGAACGTGACACCCTTGTTGCGGTATTCCTCTTCGCCTGGCACTCCCATCAGACGCCAGCGTGCGCCGGTCGCGACGACGACGGTGCGAGCCTTGAGTGCGCCGTCGCCGAAGTGGACGGTGTGCAGTTCGCCCTCTGCCGACGCCGGAGTGAGTCCGGTTGCGGTTGAGGCAGGGTAGACGTCGATCTCATAGTGCTTGACGTGCTCTTCGAGCTGCGCGGAGAGTTTCGGACCTTCGGTGTAGGTCTGCGAAATGAAGTTCTCGATTGCCAGAGTATCGTTCATCTGACCGCCGAAGCGCTCACCAGTGATTGCTGTGCGCAGACCCTTGCGTGCAAAGTAAATCGCTGCTGCAGCGCCAGCTGGACCCTGCCCCACAACGAGGGCGTCATAGGGGGCGGCAGAATTCATCTTTTCAGCGGTGCGATCAGCAGCCCCGGCATCCAGACGAGCCACGAACTCTTCGATCGTGGTGCGGCCTTGACCGAACTCTTCACCGTTGAGGTAGATCGTTGGCACTGACAGAATATTCTTTGCGTTAACCTCGTCCTGGAAGAGCGACCCCTCGACAGCTGTGTGCTTAATACGTGGGTTGATGACGCTCATTGTGTTTAGAGCCTGAACAACGGTTGGGCAATTCTGGCAGGTTAGTGACATGTAGGTGACGAATTCAAAATCCCCTTCAAGACCGGCGACGGCATCGATGAGCTCTTGGTCTTCCTTGATCGGATTTCCTCCAACCTGTAGTAACGCAAGAACGAGCGAAGAAAACTCGTGACCCATCGGAATTCCTGCGAACTGGACAGCAATATCTGTACCTGCACGACGGATGGTGAAGCCGGGCTTACGCTCGTTGACTGAGTCGTCGCGTACGTATTCGATGTTATCGCTCAGTGCAGCGATGTCCTGGAGCAACAGTTCGAGATCTTCCGACGCGGGGCGCTCGTCAAGCGATGCCACCAGCTCTACTTTCTCGGTGATACGCCCGGTGAGTTGCGCAAGTGATGCGGTCAAGTTCTCGTCTAGTAATTTCTTGGCCATCGAAGCCTCCTCAAAGAATGATGTGGGTGTTGTGGTGTCAAAGCTGGTGTGCTGAGGTGTCAAAGCTGGTGTGCTGAGGTGTCAGAGGAACGCCCCTGAAGGTAGTTCACTACCGACGGTAGCCCTTCAGGAGCGTTCCAGAACACCGATGTGATGCGTGGTGATCAGATCTTGCCAACCAGATCGATGCCTGGGGTCAGAGTTGCTTCGCCCTCTTCCCACTTTGCCGGGCAAACTTCGCCCGGATGTGCTGCGATGTACTGAGCGGCCTTGATCTTGCGTAGGAGTTCTTCGGCGGAACGGCCAATGCCTTCAGCGGTCTGCTCGATATACTGGATGACGCCGTCGGGGTCGATGAGGTAGGTGGCGCGGTCAGCCTGGGCGCCGCCTTCACGCAGGGTGTCAAAGTTGGTGGCGATCTGTCCGTTCGAATCGCCGAGCATGAAGTACTTGACCTTACCAACTTCTTCGGAATCGTCATGCCACGCCTTGTGGACGAAGTGCGAATCGGTGGACACAGAGAACACTTCGACACCCATTTCCTGGAGCTGGTCGTAGTGATCTGCGAGATCGCCGAGTTCGGTGGGGCAAACGAAGGTGAAATCGCCGGGGTAGAAGAAGAAAACGGCCCACTTACCGAGAACATCCTTCTCCGTTACTTCCACGAATTCGCCGTTGTGGTAAGCCTGCGTGCTGAACGGCAGGATGGAGGTGTTAATCAGAGACATAGCGCCCTTTCTTTCCGATTGGATCCAAATTCGGAAACCAATACTTGAATGATTCAAGAAAAGTTTATCCCGCTGAGTGCCTAACTGCAAAGAAACTCGTCCGAGGTGTCGCTAACGTCCCAAGAGACGTGCTCTCCAACCACCGAGATTTACGGGTGTGGACTAGCGCCTCATCGCTGCGCCAAGCGCTGCCTTCCAGGAACCAAAACGCTGACGTATCGCAGCTCCCGAGGGGAGCTCGCCCTTCTTCTCATTCTTTTCTAACCACGTTTTGTAGCCAGCGAAGGACGCAGACGTACCCGAGTGGGCGGCATCGATCATGTAGGCGCGAATCGCATAGATGTAATCATCGTGGCTGAACTTCAACCCACCACGAGCGCGCCCACGCCTCGGCTCCAAGCCGATTGCTGCCAGCGCATCGTTCCAGTATCCATTGAAACGCTTAATGATTGTTTGCGATGTCGGAGGCCATAAGAAACCCCCCTCACCCCCGTTTTGTAAAGCAATGAACTGCGAACGGTGTTGATCGTATTCCTTGGCGGTGAGAGTTGCTTGAGGTTTAGTTTGAGTCAGCCGCGCACCTGCCGCCACAAGACCAATGACATGTTCGATCGCTTCATGGCTCAAGCCTTCGAGATGGTCAGTAATCTCATCGTGAACTGCGCTGGACACATCCTCGGTTGCTAACGGTTCACAGTTATTTGCCGACGCAAGCATCAAGTACATTGCTGCCATCAACGAGCGGTGACCGAAGTGCTTCGCCGGGCCGTGGTTGGAACGTGCAGTTTCAAGGATTCCCCCGCGGTAGAGAAACTCCAGTGCCAAAATGGCCGCAGACGTCGCGACTTCGCAGAGTTCAGCGTGGAAGGAAACCGACTGGTCATCAGGCTTGCCGCACAGATCGGAAATACCGCGAACCGAGAGGAATGGAATCCCGAAGCGATGTGCAGTTTGAGCGGCAGCGTGACTTTCCATATCTGCGCTCAACGCATACGGGAAGATATCACGCTTATCTTCGACGTTGCGCTCGGTGACAAACGCGTCAGAAGACAGCATCTGTCCAATGCGAATGTCATGAGGACAAATTGTGCGACCCGGATCCGACTCATGATCACTGGAAAACACCGAAACTGCCTCTGACCAGTGAACTGGCTGTCCCGACGTCGACAGCGCTTCGATGAGCGAGCGAGCACCGTCAAGAAGAACCGCGTCGCCTGTGAAAATCTCCGGCTGACCCGGAACCTGGCCGGGAGCGTAACCGAAGGCGGTGCCATCTGCCCCGCTATTGATGTACGTTTCGCCGACGATGACCTGGCCGACGCGCGCATCGGCCGCAAGTCCGCCTGTCGAACCGATCGAAATAATAGCCCGCGGCTGATACTTAGCCAATGCCCACCCAAGCGCGCTGGCACACGCAACCATGCCAATTCCAGTGACCATCGTGACGATATCGGAACGGCCACGATGGAACGCCACCACCTTCGCTACCGAATTTTCGACCTCGGTGCGCTTGGACTGAGCGAGAAGTTCGTGCATCGGTGCCATTTCTTCAGGCATGGCAGAGATGATGAGAGCGTTGATCGGAATCATAAGGAGGCCCCTTTGCCAGCATGAGCTGTCAGAACCTGCTCCCACTCGGATCGTTTGGACAGCATGGCTGTGACGGCATCTTGAGCGCCCGTGAGTGAGTGGTGGGCACCCCACCCGCACTGCACTTCGTTGGCGGCAGGGACGGAATCGGCATTGAGAATGTCGTGGAAAGTGGTCTCGATTAATTCGGCAGTTGATGCCACGTCCGGTTCTCCGCTGAGCATGAGGTAGAAGCCTGTTTGGCAGCCCATCGGGGAAAAATCAATGACGTTTGACGCGTGGTTTCGCGAAAATTCAGCGAACATGTGCTCAATGGAATGGACGGCGTCCATCTCCAAGTGTTCGGAATTGGGCTGGCAGAAACGCACATCATACTTCGTCAGCACACTTCCCTCGCTCAGGCGTTTGACATCTGCGACGCGGATGTAAGGGGCACGAACGTAACGATGATCGAGGTTGAACGATTCCACATTAAGTTTCATGTTGTGCTCCCATATTGAATCCATTAAACAGTTATAGCTTCAGATTACACGTCCTTGTGGACCTGCGGGGAGTGCCACGACCCCTATGGACACCGTCGTGCGCGTAACGGATAATGTGCTCATGAACGCAATTGTGACAGTGACAGGGCTTGACGCCACTGGAATCGTGGCAGCCGTTTCCGGACACTTGGCCCAAAAGAACATCAACATTCTCGATATTTCTCAGCAGACGATGGGCGAGTACTTCGCGATGATTCTCGAAATTCAGCTGGGAGATCAGCCGAATATGCTCGAGCTGCAGGAGTCCCTGCGTGCGCTCGGTGAGGAGCGCGGCCTGGTGATCACCCTCCAGTCCCATGCAATTTTTGACGCGATGCACGATCTATAAGGGGCGCACATATGTTGCATAACGTGAACGAGATCCTCGAGACAGTCAACATGATCGCCGAGGACAAACTCGACATTCGTACCGTCACCATGGGTATCTCGCTGCTCGATTGCGCCGACTCTGACGACGCTCGCGCTCGTGCGCGAGCCTACGACAAGATCACCCGTCTGGCGGCGAACCTTGTCGAGACAGCGCAGTCGATTGAAGCTGAACTCGGTATTCCTATTATTAATAAGCGAATTTCAGTT
This sequence comes from Arcanobacterium sp. (ex Cirak et al. 2026), assembly GCF_053585065.1. Lineage (NCBI taxonomy): Bacteria > Bacillati > Actinomycetota > Actinomycetes > Actinomycetales > Actinomycetaceae > Arcanobacterium > Arcanobacterium sp. (ex Cirak et al. 2026). The sequence goes on along the minus strand of NZ_JBQJCE010000001.1, from coordinate 110,476 downwards.
ACCCCCATCGCACTCGTAGCTGGGGCGTCGGAGAACCCTGACTACGTGGAGTGGGCTCGCACGCTTGATGCAGCGGCAAAAGCTGTGGGGGTTGATTTCCTTGGCGGTTTCTCCGCTCTCGTTGAAAAGGGCACGACGGTATCCGATCAGCGACTCATCGACTCGATTCCTCAGGCGTTGACCAGCACCGATGTTGTGTGTTCATCGGTCAATATTGGATCTTCGCGCGCGGGCATCAATATGGATGCTGTGAAGCGCATGGGTGAAGTTGTGGCTGAAACTGCTGCGCTCCCAGGAGGACTTCTTGGCGCTGCGAAGCTAGTGATCTTTGCAAACTCTGTTGGTGACAATCCTTTTATGGCTGGAGCATTCCACGGTGTGGAGATGCCTGAGTGTGTGGTGAGCGTGGGCGTTTCGGGGCCTGGCGTTATTAAGCGTGCGATCGATTCCGTGCCTGAAGGGTCATTCAACGAGCTGGCTGAGATTGTCAAGAAAGCGGCATTCAAAGTGACCCGCACAGGTGAGATTGTGGGGCGTATGGCGGCTGAGCGTCTCGGTGTTCGATTCGGTATCGTGGATCTTTCACTTGCGCCAACTGCAGAGGTAGGCGATTCTGTTGCCCGTGCGTTGGAAGCAATGGGGCTGGAGCGCATTGGCGCTCACGGAACTACTGCGGCGCTCGCGCTTCTGAATGATGCCGTGAAGAAAGGCGGCCTCATGGCATGTTCGCAGGTGGGTGGACTGTCGGGTTCCTTCATTCCAGTGTCTGAGGATGAGGGCATGATTGAAGCTGCTCGTCTTGGTGCGATTTCGGTATCGAAGCTCGAAGCGATGACAGCGATCTGTTCTGTTGGCTTGGACATGATTGCCATTCCGGGTGATACTCCGGCTGCTTCTATTGCCGGCATGATTGCTGATGAAGCGGCTATCGGTGTGATGAATAATAAGACCACTGCTGTTCGTGTGATCCCCGCTGTGGGAGTTCCTGATGGGGAAATGGTGGAGTTTGGCGGTTTGCTTGGGCAGGCGCCAATCATGCCGATCAGCCCGTATTCGTCACAGGCATTTATTGACCGTGGCGGTGCAATTCCGGCGCCGCTGCATCAGTTCAAGAACTAGATTCTTTTACTGTTAATAGGTGAGGGTCTCCCACGATCGTGGGAGACCCTCACCTATTAACAGCTACTTGTGTGAAATCGTGGCACCGATTTCACACAAGGTGGTGCTTACTGCTCGTGGCATTCGGGGCACAAACCCCAGAACGTCACTTCTGCCTCGTCCAGGATGAAGCCATGATCATCAGACGGAGTGAGGCACGGAGCGTAGCCCACCACACAGTCGATATCGATCACTGTGCGGCAGTGACGACACACTAAGTGGTGGTGGTTATCGTGATTAGATACTTCATAGAGCGGTACAGAGCCCGCCGGCTCAATCTTTCGCAGAATCCCTTTTTCAGTCAGGGCGTGGAGTACATCGTAAATCGCTTGAGTTGAAACACGGCCAAGGCGTTCAGTGACACCGCGACGCACATCATCGGCGGTCGAGTGTGGGTGTTGAGTTAGCTCGTGCAACACGGACAGTCGCGGCTTCGTAACGCGCAGGCCAACCTCATGTAGCGTTTTCGAGAAAGATGTGTCCATGAGAACAATGTTGACCGGTTTTTTCGAATCATTCAAGTTTCATGTGGAGAATTTCACCAAAATCATTGCATGATTAGCTTCATATTCCATTCCAACGGGGCAAAAGTCCTAATGTATTTTTTCAGACTCGCCGAGTTTCACACGAAAATTTCCTTTTCGCGTTGCCACCCCCGCCCACTTTTCCGCGTGTCAATGCGCCGAACTCTGTCAAGAGGTAAAACCCCACATATCGGAAGATGTTGCGGTGGATGAAATACGCTCACACAAGATGTAGTGTTGGGGAACGTTGCCGTACATAACACAGCGACTCTGGTTCACTGGATGTTGGCAATACACTAGGCCGCCCCTCGGAAGGAGAGATCAATGATCACCGTTTACAGCAAGCCCTCATGCGTGCAATGCAACGCCACGAAGCGCTCGCTGATGAAACTCGGTCTTGAATTCACCGAAGTGGATCTCACCGCGGATGCTCAGGCACTCGAATCTGTTCAAGGTCTCGGATATACATCAGCCCCCGTTGTGATAGCGAACGGGGAACATTGGAGTGGCTACCGCCCGGACAAAATCAAGGCACTCGCCACCACTGAACGTGCAACCGCCGCTGCTTAACTCATGAGCAATGGTTCACGTCGTCTACTTCTCGTCGGTCACCAACAACACCGCCCGCTTCGTTGAGAAACTGGGTGTAGATGCGCAACGCATCCCGCTCCGACGAAGCGACCCATTCCTTCGTGTCACTGAACCATACGTGTTAATCGTTCCTACTTACGGCGGAGGGAACCACGCAGGTGCGGTGCCCAAACAGGTCATCAAATTCCTCAACGATCCCGAAAACCGTGCTCTTATCCGCGGAGTGATTTCCGCAGGAAACACAAATTTCGGAAAAGCCTACTGCATCGCGGGCGACATCATTTCCCGCAAGACTCACGTACCCCATATGTACCGTTTCGAACTGCTCGGCACCCCTGCCGACGTGGAGAAAGTTAAAGAAGGATTGGAAAAGTTTTGGACTACCATTCACTGAACGCCCAACTCAATCTCTACGCGCCCGACGGCTCGATTCAATTCGACGCAGATCTTCGGGCTGCTGAGGTGTACATGCAAGAACACGTCGAGCCCCGGCGTCGTCGCTTTGGCTCTGTTGCCGAGCGCATGGCGTGGTTGGTCAACGAAGGCTACTACGAACAGACTGTCGTTGACCGTTATAGCGGCGAGTTCGTGGAAGCAATTTTTGCAGAAGCGGATGCGATGAATTTCCACTTCTCCTCCTTCCTCGGTGCCCTGAAATTCCACACTTCGTATGCGCTCAAAAGCTTTGACGGCAAGGAATATTTGGAAAATTTTGAGCAGCGCGCCGTGATGGTTGCTCTCGCGCTTGGCGAAGGTAACGAACACCAAGCGATGAGCCTGATGCGCGAGATCATCTCGGGTCGTTTCCAACCGGCCACCCCAACCTTCCTGAACGCAGGCAAGATTGCGCGTGGGGAGCTAGTATCGTGTTTCCTCTTGCGTATCGAGGACAATATGGAGTCCATCTCGCGCGGAATTAACTCGGCTCTGCAACTATCCAAGCGCGGCGGCGGTGTAGCGCTCAACCTTACCAACCTCCGTGAGCTCGGAGCACCGATTAAGCGAATTCAAAACCAGTCCTCAGGTGTAAATCCGGTGATGAAGCTCCTTGAGGATGCATTCTCTTATGCGAACCAGCTTGGCGCTCGACAAGGCGCAGGTGCGGTATATCTCCACGCGCATCATCCCGATATTCTGCGCTTCTTGGATACGAAGCGTGAAAATGCAGACGAGAAGATCCGCATCAAGACACTCTCGCTTGGCGTGGTGATCCCGGATATTACGTTTGAGCTGGCCAAAGCGAATGAGCCGATGTATTTGTTCTCTCCCTACGACGTCGAGCGTGTGTACGGAGTGCCGATGACGGAAATTTCGGTCAGCGAAAAGTATCGAGAGATGGTAGCCGACGATCGTATCCGTAAATATCAGATCGACGCCCGTGCTTTCTTTAAGACTTTGGCCGAGATTCAGTTCGAATCGGGCTACCCCTACATTGTTTTTGAAGATACGGTGAACCGCACTAATCCGATCGACGGGCGCATCTCCATGTCGAACCTGTGCTCGGAGATTCTTCAGGTGTCTGAGGCGTCCACGTTCAATGCGGATCTCTCTTATGAACATGTGGGCAAGGATATTTCCTGTAACCTCGGGTCCTTAAATATTGCGAAGGCAATGGATACTGGCGATCTTGGGAGCACAGTGGAGACCGCGATCCGCGCGCTAACCGCCGTCTCTGATCAGACCTCGATTGATTCTGTGCCTTCCATTAAACGAGGTAATGAGCGCTCGCATGCAATTGGCTTGGGACAGATGAATCTTCACGGCTACCTTGGCCGTGAGCGGATTTTCTACGGTTCTCCCGAAGCGCTCGACTTTACGAACATTTACTTCTATACGATTGCTTACCACGCAATTCGCGCATCGATGGAAATCGCGAAGGAACGAGGGGAAAGCTTCGACGGTTTCGAGCGTTCGGACTACGCCAATGGCACGTACTTCGACAAGTACATCGAACGCGAGTGGGTGCCCGAAACAGAACGTGTGCGCGAACTTTTCGCCGCTCACCATATCCCGACTCAGTCAGATTGGCGCCAACTGCGCACTGACGTCGCCGAATATGGAATGTATCACCAGAATTTGCAAGCGGTGCCGCCCACAGGGTCGATTTCGTATATCAACCATTCGACATCGTCGATCCATCCGATCGCCTCGAAGATCGAGATTCGCAAGGAGGGTAAGATCGGGCGCGTTTATTACCCGGCGGCGTATATGACCAACGACAATCTGGAGTACTTCCAGGACGCATACGAAATCGGGCCGCAGAAGATTATCGATACCTATGCCGTGGCCACACAGCATGTGGATCAGGGGTTAAGTCTGACGTTGTTCTACCCGGACACGGTCTCCACGCGCGATGTGAACAAAAACTATATCTATGCCTGGCGCAAGGGGATCAAGTCGCTGTACTACATGCGTATTCGACAGGCCGCGCTTGAGGGCACGGAAGTGGAAGGTTGCGTTTCGTGTATGCTCTAGTGAATCTGTGAAGAAACGAGGTCGGGGTTGATTGCCAACCCCGACTTTTGATTGTGTTGCCTGTGTTTTGTCAGCAAAGATGCTACGCCCATTACTCACCTTAAAAGAGGAAAAACGAGGAATGTAGCTGGTCGGGGAAGCGAACCGGGATCGCTATTAGCGACGCGAGAAACACACCACAACCCCTCTGTGTCCTGCCCGCTGAATTTATTCGGCGGGCAGGTTTGGCGGTACGCCGTGGTTTGTAAAGTGATCGTGAGGGCTTTGTGAGACGTGATACTTTGCCCTGTCGTATTTTGGCACCCCTTAAATCGGCTTTTAGCCGTATATACGTTCGAAGCGAGATATTAGGGGTGCCAAAATACGGTGGGTGTGAGTATGAAAATTTTTGAGCCGGGAGAGAATACGCGCGGTGTCCTAGCAGGCCAGTAAAAACATGGGTGTGACTAGCTTGGTTGAGAAAAAGATCGCGCGTTTACCTCTCCCGTGTGAGTGGCATCGGATGAGACGATAAGAGAAATTCGGTATTGGCAGATCCCACTGCTCACATCGAAGAACGCAACCACACACGAACGCGTACCAACGCATCGACATTGGCGCGCACACCCGGAAGGAAAATGATGACGCCACCAGAGTTTCGCCTGCGTGAAGGCACTGTCAAAGCAATTAATTGGAACAAGATCGAAGACGAAAAAGACCTCGAAGTGTGGGAGCGGCTCACTGGCAACTTCTGGCTGCCTGAAAAGGTCCCTGTTTCCAACGATATCCCCTCATGGAACACTCTTGCGCCGCATGAACAGCTCATGACGACACGCGTGTTCACTGGCCTGACACTGCTCGACACTGTCCAGGGCACCGTGGGTGCGGTTTCGCTTATCCCGGATGCAGTCACCCCGCACGAGGAAGCCGTCTACACCAACATTGCGTTTATGGAGTCAGTACACGCAAAATCCTACTCTTCGATCTTCTCTACATTGCTGTCTACCGAAGAAATCAACGAGACTTTCGCCTGGTCAGAGAATAACGAGCACCTGCAAAAGAAAGAACAGATCATCCTTGATTACTACCGCGGTGACGATCCAGAAAAGCGCAAAGTCGCATCCACAATGCTTGAATCATTCCTGTTCTACTCGGGTTTCTACGCGCCGATGTATTGGTCCAGCCACGGCAAGCTCACCAACACAGCGGACATCATTCGACTTATCATCCGCGACGAAGCTGTGCACGGTTACTACATTGGATACAAGTACCAGGTCGCGTTGGCGAAGGCATCCAAGGAACGTCAGGCTGAGCTCAAGGATTACACCTTCGAACTACTCGAAGAGCTTTACGACAACGAAGTGGAATACACCGCTTCGCTCTATGACGAGATGGGCCTGACCGAAGACGTCAAGATGTTCTTGCGTTACAACGCCAACAAAGCGTTAATGAACCTCGGCTATGAGGCTCTCTTCACGCCAGAAGATACCGCGGTGAACCCGGCGATCTTAGCGGCGCTTTCGCCGGGAGCCGACGAGAACCACGATTTCTTCTCAGGCTCCGGATCTTCCTACGTAATTGGTGCGGTGGAAGACACTGAGGATGATGACTGGGATTTCTGATCGAATATTGTCATCGCTTGATAAGCAATTTTGAGTTCAAGAGCAAAATTCGCAAAGTTCTCAGCGAGTGGGGGCGGGGCGCGCCGACGCGCCACGCCCCCACCACATTTTCGCCCAGAGAAATGAGCGAAAACATCAGCGAATAACGCTGTTAAACATCCGCCTCGGCCAGATCTGACAAAATCTGGTACAGGATCGCATCACTGAGTGCAGCGCGTTCATCACCAGAAATATCGCGCACAATTCGACCATGATGCATAACAAGCGTTCGATTCCCGTAAGATAATGCGTCCTTTAAATTATGCGTAATCATAATGGCCGTCAGTTTCTCACGTTCAACCACTTCAGCAGTGAACTCCAGAACCACGCGAGCCGTCTTCGGATCAAGCGCAGCGGTATGTTCATCAAGCAGCAGCAGACGTGGAGTCTTCAATGTCGCCATAATCAACGCCACCGACTGCCTCTGACCTCCTGACAGCACGCCGATTTCAGTATCCAGCCGCTCCTCAAGTCCCAACCCTAACGGTGCCAACGCCTGGGCAAATTCCTCCCTGCGCTGCGGATTCATCGAGATGCGCATACCGCGTTTCCCGCCGCGCTTCGCCGCAAGCATCATGTTCTCGGCCACGGTCATTCGCGGCGCCGTCCCACGCATCGGATCCTGGAACACGCGTGCCACACGACTAGCGCGTTCCTCTTCGCCCAGCCGAGTGACATCTTCGCCATCGATTGTCACCGTTCCAACGTCAGGCAAAATCGCCCCCGACACCATGTTGAGCAACGTTGATTTCCCCGCTCCGTTCCCCCCAACAATCGTGATGAAATCGCCGTCAGCAACGCTCAAATTCACCTGATCAAGAGCGAGAAAAGCGTCGGCTGTGCGCTGGTGAAAGGCCTTTGAAATGCCGTCAAGTTTCAAAACGCTCATCGCGCGTCCTCCGTTCTGTTGCTGGGGGTTTCTGTCACCGACGCTGATGCGCCACTTGTAACAGAGGCCCCCAGACCCTGCGGCGCGATACTCGCTCCCGGCATCGGCGGGAACGCCGACACGGTGACGAGGCGTGAACGCTTGTCTGCCAGATGCTTTTGCATGGCCGGAATCGACAAGCAGAGCGCCAAAATGACAGCCGAGAATAGCTTGAAATTATCGGTGTTGATCTTGAGCTGAAGAACGAGCGCCAGCAGCAAGCGATAAATCACTGATCCGACGAAAATCGCCACAAGACGCATCGGCAGTGATACGTTGCGCACCACAACCTCACCGATAATGATCGCTGCCAGGCCGATCACAATTGAGCCGATGCCCATCGAAATATCGGCATATCCAGAATCTGTTGCCACCAAATACCCTGACAGTGCGATCAGTCCATTGCCAAGCATGTAACCCAGGAGCATCATCTCGCCCGTGGGGATACCCAGGGACTTTGCCATGAACGGGTTGTCGCCGGTGGCGATGAGTGCCTGACCCATGTCGGTACGGAAGAAATAGCTCAGCGTTCCCACCGCAATGGCGATCATGATGACGCCCAGAATCAATGTATCGACGTTGCGGGGCAAACCGAATATTCCCATCTGCGTTTTTAGCGTGGTTGCACCCGAAAGTGACAGGTTCGCGCTTCCCATGAACGTGAGATTGATCGAGTACAAGCCAGTGAGAGTGATGATGCCGGCAAGAAGCGAGTTGATATTAAGCTTCGTGATAAGCAACGCAGTGACGGCGCCCGCAGCCGCGCCCATCAAAAACGCCACCATCATTGAAAGGAGAGGATTCATCCCGAGCACGAGGAGCTGTGCACCGACCGCCGCCCCGAGGGTAAACGACGCTTCGGTCGTCAGGTCTGCCTCGTTAAGAATACGGAACGTGATGTAGACGCCGATCCCCATGAGAGTCCAGATCGCGCCCTGAGAAAGCGCACTGAGTACAATATCCATCACTTGCCACCCTTCTTTGCAGCATCGCGGGAGGTTTTCACGATGTCAGAGGGAAAGACGATATCCAGTGTGCGGGCAGCGTCGGAATTCACGACGACATCCACGGTGTCGACAACCTTCACTGGTATGTCCGCTGGCTTTTTACCATCCAGGACATCGGCGAGGACGTGGCCTGTGTCGACGCCAATCTGATGCTGGTTCGTGCCCACTGTGGCCAAACCTCCGGCCTCAACCATGGCGTCAACCACCGGGAAAACAGGAGTTTTATGCGCATTTGTGGCGGCGATCAAGGTTGGCATCGCTGAGGCGATAGTGTTGTCATTGGGGACAAAAATGAAATCCACCTCGCCAGCGAGTTGTTCGGCGGTTTGGGCAAGCTCGTTCGAGTTTGTGATGGTTCGTTCGACGGGGGTCAGTCCGATCTCAGCACCGATTTTCTTGGCAGCCTTCACGCTTGGTGCCACGTTCGTGGATGATGAGGAGTACAGGATTCCGAATTTCTTTGCCGTGGGTAAGATTTTTTGCGCAAGTTCGAGCTGCTTTTTGACAGGTGTGGCATCCATTGTGCCTGTGACGTTGCCTGACGGTGTATCGAGCGATTTCACCAGACCGGCTCCGACAGGATCCGAAACGGCAGAGAAGACCACGGGTGTATCTCCCGCGGCATTCGCCAGTGACTGTGCCGACGGGGTCGCGATGCCAACCATCACCTCGCTGCCGTCGGCGACAAAACCGTCCGCGATTGTCTTGAGCAGGGTTTGGTCGCCCTGGCCGTTTTTGAAGTTGATGGCAATATTTTTGCCATCAACGTAGCCACGCTCGGACAACCCGTCATAAATTCCCTGACGAATAGCATCGAGTGAAGGGTGGCTGACCAGCTGGAGCAATCCAATTTTGATCGTGTGATCAGTTTTCTTCACTTCAGCTTTATTGGATGCATGGGGCTGGACGCATGTCTCAGCATTTGTGCTTGGGCTGGTGTGCTGGGTGCTGCGGATAAATGGGAGACAAATGAACAATGTCAGCAGGCAACCCATAAGGAAGGAGCCAATCGCCGTAAACCTTTTCATCGATGTGCCTTTCGGGAACGCAGGAACTGGGAGGTTACATTGTCGGTACCGGCACGGTTCGCCGGTTCGTTCCCGAACATCAGGCCATAAAAAATTGGCTCTCGATCGGAAACGATCGACGAGCCAGAAAATCGCAGGAGAACCGGCCCGCCGTCAGGCGAGCCACCACCACTGTCGATTCGTGTACGTCATGTGTTTAAGCGTAGACCGCTACTTTTCGATGTGTCAAAGTGTGCTCGCACTGTGGGCTGGCGATGGGCTGAAGTGCTCACCACGAACTGTCCACATGCCGGTGGCGAAAGTGGAAAGGCTAAACGGAAGCTCGAAAGTTCTCACCGGAGTTCAACGATCCAACCGCGATAGGGTAGGTGTATGAAGATTTTGGTTGTGTGTACAGGAAATATCTGCCGTTCGCCGATGGGGGAAGTAGTGCTTCGTGAACGGCTCAAAGAAGCAGGTATCGATGCCGAAGTGGGCAGTGCCGGAGTTTCAACCGAGGAGACAGGCAATCCAATTGATCCGCGAGCACGTCGTGTTCTCGCCGCTCATGGATACCCTGTTCCTGCGCGTAGTGCTCACCAGGCTACGGCGAGCGAACTCCAGGCAGATCTTATCCTTGCAATGACTGCTGGACATGCCAAATCGCTTCGACGGATGATGAAGAGAACAGGAAGTGATCTTTCCAGACTCCATTTGTGGAGAGAATTCGATGGTTCAACTTCGATCGCGCCGCAGGGCGTATTCGGACCGGCTGGTGCTCTTGCGCCCGATGGAATGTTGGTGCGCGCACCTGAGCGAGGAACGGGAGATGGACACCACTCTGGCGCAGGAGACAACAGCCGTTCGGAATTCTATTTCTCAGCCGGAGCACTTGATGTTCCTGATCCCTGGTATGGCGCAGAGGAAGGATTTGAAGAAACTCTCGCTATTGTTGAGGCAGGAGCTGACGGGATTGTGTCCTGGATAAAATCCCAGTTCTGACAGGGATAACCGACGCCGGTACGCACAAGGCGTACCGGCGTCGAGGAGATAAATTGGGAGAAGTTTACTTCATTGCGGAATTTCCAGCGTCTTGGGCAGCTTTGATTCCATCAGCGACAGGAACACTACCGAGGAAGGTATCGAGAAGCTTCGGCATAAAAGCTACTTGGCCGGTGTTAACCTTCGCTCCACGCGGAGCGGGTGCGGTTTCGCCGCTGGCAGCCTCGATGAACAATGCCACGTCAACCCCTTTCTTCGCCCAGAAATCAACGAATGCCTGCTGTGCTTGCACGCTTGCGGGGAATGCGATGCCCTGATTCGCCAACGGCATTTGGCCATCTGTTGAGCCGAGCCACTTGAGAACTTCGATGGTGGCTTCACGGTTCTTGCTCTTTTCATTGCCAACGGCAACGACGCCATGAACAACTGAAACTCGTCCTTTCGGCCCGGCAATCATTGGGGCGAGTCCCCACTTCATCGAGGCGGTATCCGCGATGGTCTTGAGATTATATGGTCCAGACTGGAACAGTGCCATGTTGCCTTTGACAAATTGATCGCGGGAGAAATCGCCGTTTGCATTTGTCTCCGATGCCGGTGGTGCAACGTGATACTTATTGATGAGATTGATGATGTACTCAAAAGCAGCGATACCCTGCGGTGACGCAAAGGCGAACTGATCGTTCTTGTCCTGGAAATCGGCACCGTTCTGAGCCAAAAAGTTGCGATAGATCGCTTGTAAATCGGCCTGAGCATTCATGCCATAAGTTTTAATGTTGTTGGCATCGAATCCGGCTTCATTTGCGTGTTTACCCGATTTATCAACGGTAAGTTTCTGCAATGCGGGTAGAAGAGTGTCTGCGCTACCGGCCTTTCCGGCGTCAGGAGCCCAGGTTAACTTCGACGGATCGACTCCGGCTGCCTCAAGCAAATCTTTGTTGTAGAACAGGGCGATGGAATCCCAAATCTGAGGCACTCCCCAGAGTTTTCCGTGGCGTGTGTAGAGATCAACGACTGACTTCTGCCATTCATCATGGTCGGTTCCGATCACCGAGGAGATATCCATCAGGTTGCCAGCATCGGCATACTGGGCAAAGTTCGACGAATTCATCCAGTAAATATCTGCCATTTGATCTGCGGAAACGTCAAGGGGAAGCTGGGTCCAGTACTTGTCCCATGGCACGTTTTCAACAGTGACGTTAATGTTCGGATGGGTCTTATGGAACTGTTTGAATGATTCTTCGTAAGCCGGTTTCGCGGTTTCGTCCCAGAGACGGAAAGTGACGGTGTGAGGTTTTCCAGAGCCAGCAGCGTTTCCCGAGGTGGCGGGGGCTCCGGGCGAACATGCAGTCAAAGCTGTTGCCGCAGCAGCGGCAACGATGAGAGTTTTGAACGAGAACGAGCGACGCATTTTTCTCCTGTGTATAGCAGATTTCATTAAAAATTCTATCAGGTGCGGTAGTGGACGAAAATAAGCAATTTTTCGATGGTGAATAACTCACTTGGCGAGAATGCTGCAGGGAGAGGAAATGTGGATCGGTGTAAGGTCGGTGTAAGGTCAGTGTAAGGTACGCAGAACTGTGAGGAGCCTCGGTGCTGTCCTTTCCCAATCACGCCATACTTGGGCGAAACTTAAACGAGTGACAGTGAAGCCCGCTTCTTGTAAACGCAGGTCGCGCTCGCGATCGCGTTCGTAATAGTGATGGCCGGCATGGTATTCGAATCCGTCTACTTCGATCACATGACGGTTGCGGAGAAAATCGACCCTCATTCCTGGAAATAGCCGGACTTGTTGGCGAAACTGGAAGCGATGACTACGCAGGAAATGCGCAATTTTAGTCTCGCTACCTGATTCGGAAAGATGAGATGCTCCCAGAAGAGCTTTCGATTTGACGCTGGGCAAACGCGCGCAGAGGTGATCGACCCACGCGTATGAAATTGCTCCTTGGTTTAGTGCGGATTCCACTGCGATTATTCCCGTGAGAGGGTCATGAAGATGAATTGCCTGCTCAAGCGCAGGTTCGAGAGGCATGAGGAGCTTATCGCGCTCCCAACCGGTGTGAAGATCCCATGAAGCTCCGCGGTGAGCAACGATAGGTGAGTTGATTCGTTGTCTGGCTGCGGTGATCTTCATGTAACGCTGAGATTTTGTTAGTGCGAGATGGATGCTTTCCGTTTGGCGGGGTGGGATCCAAATGTTGTGTTGACTCAAGGCGCTGCAACAAGCAACTTGTGTGTTTGTTAGCAGAGCGGCGAAGTATACGTCGGGTATAGGGAGAGCGGAGTTCGTGTACCAACCGCGTGCCACTTTGTGAAGGTGACCCTGCGTGATCGCACGCCGGATATCCGCTTGTGTTTGGTATCCGAGCTCAATGAGCTCATATTTTCGGAGAACAGCAGGAATCATAATGAAATGTTATGAAAAAGACTGGAATCTACAGAAAAGTTATCCACTGAACATGATGCGGCACTGCGTATCAGGTAGTGCTGCGTGGTGGCTTCGCACGCTGTGCGGCTTTGTGCTTCGCACGCGGTGCAGCTTCCCATGCTGTGCGGCTTCCCACGTTTTGTGCTTCCCATGCTGTGGCTTTGTGCTTCCCATGCTGTGCGGCTTCGCGTTTCGCGTGGCGGCTGCCCATGCCGAGTTTCGCCGTATATTGGGTACCTCACGCACTAAAAAGCACTTCATACTCAAAGCGTTGGTATTTTCGCACCCCTTAAACTGATCTTTGGTCGTATATAAGGCCAAAGCGCGATATGAGGGGTGCGAAAATACGAGGCGGTCAAGTATTGCGCTCGCGGGATATTCCCGAGAGTCTCCGTGGATGTTCCACAAGATGTTCTGGGGAGCTCACTGGATGCTCCGCGGATATTCTGTGAGGTGGTGATTAACGCAGACCAGAAATACCAATCGATCGCACAATTTGCTTATTAAACACTAAAAACAGCACGATCAGCGGCAGGATAGAAAGCGTGGTTGCGGACATCACTAGCGTCCAATTTGAGCTGTACTGCTGGCGTAATCCTATCGTGGCAACGGTCATCACGTTCCATTCCCGAGCAGGAGCGATCACCGATGGCCACATAAAGTTATTCCATTGGCTTACCACAGTGATCAGGAAAAGCGTTGATACGATGGGTTTATTCATAGGCAAGATGATTGACCATAATTGGCGAAGTGGGCCAGCACCATCCAACACTGCTGCATCAAGTATCTCGCTGGGTACTCGCCTGAAATTTTCACGTAAAAGGAAGATCGCATAGGGTGATCCAAGCACAAGAGGTGCCACAAGCCCCGCGAACGTATTCCTCCAGCCCAGCGCACTCATTGATGAGAACAATGGGATCATCGTGACCACTGCCGGGATCATCATCGTACTGATGTAAAGCCAGAACAACATCTCGCGCCCAGGGAAGCGCAACCATGCAAACGCATAGGCAGCGAGCACGGAGGAAACCATTTGGCCAATTGTTACCACCATCACCACCTGCATAGTGACCGCGAGAGGGACAATAAAATGGTGATCGGTGAAGAGTTGTACGTAGTTCGATACGTTCAGCGACTCTGGAAGACCCGCTGGTCCACCCAACGTAAGCTCGCGTTCAGTTTTCAGTGATGTCAGCACTGAAAATACCAGTGGGGCAAGAGTCACAGTAGCACCACCGATAAGAAGAAGATATGTGGCAACTACCGCAGGCCAGCGTGAGCCGGGCGTGTTGGCAGGAGTCGAATCGCGTCCTGCACTCCAGCGTGAGCCGTGCGCTTTGATGTTGCGCGAGCCGCGGGTTGCGACCAAGTGTAAGCCCCCCACTGCGCGGCCTTCACCTGTGAAAGTGCGGCCTTCACCTGTGAAAGTGCGGTCTTCACCTGTGAAAGTGCGGCTTTCACCCGTGAAAGTGCGGTCTTCACCCGTGAAAGTGCGGTCTTCACCCGTGAAATCTCTCTGAGAATCCTTCATCTCACGCCTCCAGCTCATAAGTGAGTCGGGATCGGAAATACCGCTGCTGTGCCGCCGTAACCAGCACAATTATTAGAGTCAGCACCACCGCCATCGCGCTCGCGCGCCCAATATTGAGTCCAACGAATGCTTCGGAGTAAATGCGTGCGGTGATCACATCGGTGGTACCGCCGGGATATCCAGGGTTTCCACCAGTGAGGCCAAACACCAGATCGAACACCTGCAAACTCGCAATTAGCGATGTGACCGATACAAAGAACATCGTTGGCCGGATCAAAGGAAGTGTGATGGAGAAGAAAGTCCGGATCGAACCCGCCCCGTCTAACGCCGCAGCCTCAATAATCGAACGTGGCACCGATCGCAGCGCGGCAAGGAAGAACAGCGAAATATATCCAACGTTTTGCCACACGTACACGAATGCAATCACCGGCAACGCAGTCCACTCGTTTGCTAACCACGGCGTGCTCCATCCCATCATCTGGTTGAGCAATCCCGACGGAGCTAAAATCCACTGCCACACCACACCGAGTGCGAGCGGCGCAGCGATCCACGGCAGAACAAAGAAGAGTTGAAACACTCGCGTTCCAGGTAAACCGCGCTTGAGAAGTAACGCGATCCCCAAGCCGATCACAATTGCTAATGGAATGGCGATTGTCGAAAAAAGTATGGTGATGAAAAAGGACCGCACAAAGCCTTGATCGGCAAGGTGAAGATAGTTGTCCAGCCCCACCCACAGTGGTGTCGAGAGGAGATTCCAATTGGTCAGCGAAAGCGCCGCAACTGCCACGAGCGGCGCAAGCATAAACGCAACTACCCCGACGAAGCTCGGCGCGAGCATCGCGGCAGCAGTTAGGCGTTCACGCACTTGGCGATCAGCCATGTTGTTTTCCCTTCACGCTGGCTAGTCTCGCACGACGGCGGAATAATCGTGACTTTTCCGTGGACGTTCGGCGTTGGCGAGCGGCGGTCAGCGGCAATGATTTCGGGGCGATGCGTTCACCTGTTTGAGTATTTTCCCAAAAGAAAAGACTGTGGTGATTGAAGCTGCGCGAGCATTTTCGACACGATAGTTGTTGCGTTGGCCTGCGATAGCGCTGAGTATTATGCCCGGCAGGGCACACCCCTTGCCAAGGTGCTTGTGGCTCAGGGGAGTTAACTGGTAACCGAGTCCGACCGTCTCCGCCAATTGTGAGACATGTCCGCTGCCATATTTTATCGTGGGCGTGTCCCGGCCCGACGAGGGCATGAGCAATTTCGTGAAGAATCACGGCTCGCACTTCTTGCGGCGTATAAAGCTCCACGAGTGCCTGAGATATTGTGATTTTCTTCGCCGCATAATGCGTGGCACCAGCACGGCGTTTTGCCCGGTCAAAAGCAAATCCCCAGCCGGTCAAGCCATGTGTAGCCATGAGGGAGTGGGCGAGTTCTTGAGCATGTGCGGTTTCCACCCCGCTATCGTACGCCGGATGTCTGCCCGACAGTGCCGAACACAAAACGCTGGGAGCAAAATATCATCTCGGGCGCGCCGCCAATCCGTTCGGTTCTTTCGTTCCGACGTGCGATACCGTTGTTCCATGGAGCAAGCACAGGAAACAGATCCGGCTCACCTTGTTGATGTGGTGGTGATCGGTGCAGGACAGGCGGGTATTGCCGCTGCACGGGAGCTGCAACGACGTGGATTTGTCGGTTATTCTCGCGCCGCAACAAAGCCTGGGGAGAGTACCTCCGTGTCGCCAAATTTCGTGGTTCTTGATGCTAATCCAACGCCGGGAGGTGCATGGAGCCATCGATGGAATTCGCTCACGATGGCCACGGTTAACCATATTGCGGATCTGCCCGGCCTCCATGCTCCTGACTATTCCCCGACCACCCGCGCGAATATTTACGTACCAGCTTACTTTGCTCAGTTCGAAGATAAGTACGATCTGCCGATTTTTCGTCCGGTGCGGGTGCTCCGGGTAGAAGATGAAAGCGGAGAAATCACGCCGCGACCAGGTTCGCGCGCCGCGCAAATGGTGTTGAGTTCTGATGTGGATCTCGCGACACAGATCCGTAGCCGATTGCGGGTAGTGACGACTTCGGGCACGTGGCTCGCCCGGTACATCATCAATGCTACCGGCACATGGACCCGTCCCTTCATTCCGTATTATCCAGGCACCGAACTTTTCGCTGGCAAGCAATATCACACTGCAAATTACCGAGATAAGGAAGATTTTTGGCGCCTGCGCGTGCTCGTTGTCGGCGGAGGAATTTCGGCGCTTGAACATATTGCTGAAGTCTCAACTGTCGCGAAGAAAGTCCAGTGGGTCACGCGCAATGAGCCACGCTTTGTCCAGGACGATACGCGGGTTGGCCGGAGCTTGACAGCGGACGAAGGGCACGCTGTTGAAGAGCGTGCCTATGCGCGTGTGGCTGCCGGTTATCTGCCAGAGTCTATCGTGGCGGCAACGGGGATTCCGCGGGTTGCGTGGGTTCGTGACATGGAAAAGCGTGGGCTACTCAAACGCAAGCCGATGTTCACGCGCTTGGACGTCGACGGTGCATGGTGGGATCCGGTTCACAAGGATCGCAATGCTGTGCAGGAAAAATCAGGAGGGAAATTCGAGCGGTTCGATGCCATCATTTGGGCGACCGGGTTCCGTTCCGAACTGCGACATCTTGCTCCGTTGAAGTTGCGTACGATCCATGGAGGTGTGGCGATGGATGACACGCATGTGTCTGGCGATCCACGTATTCACTTAGTTGGTCATGGGCCGAGCCAATCGACGATCGGTGCTCGGCATTGGAGCCGAGTGGCGGTGAAAGCCATTATGGACGATATCCACTCGCGCTGACACTCGCTGAGCCTTGCGAGAGGGCAGCGTGCTTAATCCGGACGCGATAAACCACACGATCCGATCTGGGGAGTAAACGATCTGGGGAGTAAACGATCCGGCACGCTAGCGCCAAATTTGGCACACTTAGGTTGTTTGATCAGAAACGGATCTGTTGCTGGTCGCCCTAATCGACAGAGGAAAAACGAGATCCGGCGTCGGAAGAAAACTGGCTCGGAGAAGGAGGAGCGATGGCATCGCATACTGCGCTGGTGCGGAAGATGTCGGAAGGTGGGATTGATGCGAACCGTCCGGTGGAGGTCGCTCGCCGTGTGGTGACGATGTTGCTGGTGGGTGCTGTGGCAGGTACGCTCTTCGGTTTTATTTTATTCTCCGCTGAGCTGACGCTGATGACGATGTTCCTTGCGATGTGCCCGGTGCTGATTTTGCTCCTCGTCATGGGCGGGGTTTGGCTACTGTGGAAGGATAACCGCGTGCGCGATAATATCCCCGTCGTTGCCCGGACACTTGCCACGTCGGAGTCGAAGGAGCTGCGCTATGTCACTAGTGGTGGCAATCGTGGGCTTCTTGTGCCGGTAGTGGCCGTGCCTGCCGACGGTGGAGAGCCATTTCGTTCAATTATTTTGTTGCGTCAGATGGGTAAAGGGCGAGTTGAAGAACCCAAGGTGGGGACGTTGTTGGCGCTCAAGCAAGATTTCGTTGGGCAAGGAGAGCTGTCGGATATCGAGGAAGTAACAGCGTCACAGACAGCGTTAATCGAGAAATTGCGCCGACATCCACGTCAGCTGTCGAATAACGCACCGGTTGCTCCGATGCGTCGAACGATTTTAGATCGTGCTACTCGTGGCGCGAACCTACAGTTCTGGGGGAGCTTTGGGATTGGTTTAGCGGTGTGTCTGTTCATTACCGCATCGACTGCTCGCAGCGCTCTGTAGGGATGTTCAGCGACAGCGGAGTTCGATGACAAGTGTAAGTGTGGGGACTGGGCAAGAGCCAGTCCCCACACTTACACTGTGCTGAATATTTTACTTGTTCGCCTTTTTGCAGGTGTACTGCGAGGCGAGGATTAAGGCGCCACCGATCATTGCGACGTTCTTCCAGAAGTGGATGCGCTGGTTCGGGCGCTGTGATTCGTCGTCGATATTCCAGTAGTCATGTCCAGCTAGGGTCGTCGGTGCAGTTGCAGCGACGAGTCCGAGTGCTGCGGCATGAGGTAAAACACCTGATGCGACGCCGAGACCGCCAGCGACCATTGCTGCGCCATTGAAGCGAACGAGTTCGTCGGCATGATCTTGCGCAAATTTGATTGGCGCTTTTTTGACTGCATTCACGCGGGCACCAGGTTCACGCGCGGCTTCTGAACCGAGGATGATAAAGGGTGCGGCGAGCGCAACGCGGCCTGCGAAATTCACGAGAGTCGAGAGTTTCATGATTTTCCTATCTGTTGAGCTGAGCCGACTACAGAGCCGGGCAGCCGTTGAATAATCTCCCACACTCATTGTAGTTCAGATTTCAATAAATATGGGTATCGGTTGCTCGTTTTTTGCTCGTAGCCGTATTGAGCCGGGCGGTTAAGCTAGTGTGGCAGCTAATCCGACTCGGATACGAGCTAGCTTTGCCATGCAGAGTAACTACGCCGCTTCCATCATCAACACTTTGGCATGAATCTGAAGCACGATTTGCGCGAGCTCCTCGAAATCCACTCCACGCGAGCGACGGGTAAGTTCGTGGCTGAAGGTCTCGAAACGTGCCAGCGAAGCGCCGGCGTGTTCCACTGCAGCCTCGACCACGTCGGCCAAATCTCGTCCTTCAGCGCCCATGCCAGCGCGTCGTGCCGAGAGTTGCCACAGCTGGAGGAGCTGTCGCGGCACGGACACAGCTACGCGAACTTCGTCAAGATAGGCGGCCACCGAGTCAGCGAGTTCGTGGTATTTTGCCGAATCGCGGCGGAGTACCTCAACGTCTTCTGTGAGGACTTGTGAGAGCATTTCGAGCGACTCAAGGCGCTCACGCACGGCCTTTTGTTCTTCGGTCTCCGGCACATCGCCCTCTGCCTCGGCAAAGGTACGAGTTGCAAATCCGGCAGCTTCGCCCGGAATGCCGATCTTTGCGTCGTAACCCGTGTCGATCAGCTCGGAGAGAAAGAAACCGGCAGTGTTTGAATGCATACGCGACATTGCAATATGGAAACGTGCTCCAGCAATCTGCTCATCAAGCTGGGAGAACTGCTCAATCAAACCTTCCAAGTAACGCCCGGTCACATCTTGCATCTGATTCCATACGAGGAGCGTGTCCATAGCGGCCTCGGCCGGAGCTTTCGCTTCGCTGTCGGTGGGGATGCTTGCCGCAGAGCGGAAGCGATCGGCCACGGACTTCACCTGCGCAAGGTCGGCGCGGACATCGCCCACAACTTCACCCAACCGCGTCGACATGCGAGCCAGCTCGTCTTGTTGTGTCATTGAGGCGTCGAGCACCGCATACTCGGCGCTGACCTGGCTGAGCATTTCGTGGAGCTGAGAGGTGCCCTCGCGCAGGGGGAAAGTGACGGTGGCAGTTTCGCGAGCGGCGACTTCGGCAGGCAGAAGTTCGTTTTGAAGCTCGGTGTAGGAGGCGTAGCCGAGGTCGCGCACAAGGTTTTCGACAAGCTCAACGCCGCGCTCTGCGGCTTCGCGGCGGTTAGTGCCGGTGGCGATCCATTCGCGCTCGGCGGCACGGACCTTTGAGTACAACTCGATCACGGCCGCGTAGAGATCATCTCGTTCGGGCTTGGACCGCACCGAGAGGTAGCCCGAGCCATCGGGGAGCGGGGTAATGGTAGCGAATACGTCGTATTCGGAGCCGTCGGCCGCGAGGTTGAGAACGTATCCGGCGAACGGGCGACCGGCTTCGATCGCGTCCCACATCATGCGGAAGATTGCGCCGGGCATGTCCGGGTGGCGGATAATGTTGTGTGGCGCGCCTTCGAGTGCTTCGGCGGGGTAGCGCGAGAGCCTGCGGAAGACGTCGTTCGCTAGCTGGATCACGCCCTTCGTGTTTGTTGCTGAGAAGAACAGCTCCTCGGGCGCGAAGTCTTGGATTTCACCTGTTGGTTCGACTGCCACGTGCGCTCCTTTGATTGTCAGCCGGTTCGACGACGGCGGTGCGCGTTTTCGTTTGCCACTGCCGGTGGTGCCCGCTGAGTGTTTCCTGCTCATCTGTGGGCAGGTTTTTACTCTGGAATTCTACCAATTCTGTGCCGGTGCTATCCCGAATAGGTATCGAAAAAAGGTGATGTGCTAGTGTTCACGCGCCGGCGGTGGCCGGCGGTGGCGGTGCCGTCGATCAGGAACAAGGAAAGAATCTTCGGGGTAGGTGTGAAGAATAGTTTAGTGGAGTTACCGATTCCGGGTACAAAGTTACCCCCTTATAAGAAAGTAGTTGCCGCCCGTTCCAAGCATGTTTTTGTGCTCAAAAAGCGAAATTTACATGCAAAGGATTCACTGCTCGATATTTTGCACCGCCGTCGGGCTGCTTCTTGGGAACATCGAGACGCCGTGATCCCAGGACGGCAACCACGCGATGCTTACTCTTGCACAGCGTCTGGTGCGGGGATGCCGTATAGATCGGCGGCGTTGAGCGCGAGGATGCGCTCGCGATCGGCGTCGTCGAGCTTGGACGTGCGAATGTAATCGAATGCGCGCACGTACTTCTCATCCTGGAAGTACGGGTGATCCGAGCCGCCGAGGATCTGAGTGGCGCCGTAGTATTCGGCGGCGATTCGCAGCGAAGGCTCGTGGAAGTTCGCAGCATCGAACCACATTGTGCGAACTGTTTGCGCTGGTGAACGCGGGAACGAACCCCAGTCGGAGAAGTTATCCTCGATGCGCTGGGCAAGGAAGGGGAGGTCGCCGCCCAGGTGCGCCACGTGGAAACGGATATTCGGGTACAGGTGCGGGTAGTCGCGCTTGAGGAGTTGAAGCACCGCGATCGCGTCTTCCATCGGTGCGCCGTTGACCCACTCAAGGTGGAAATCGTTGATCATCGGCGAATGTGCGCCGGACCCGGTGGGGTGAATATTGACGATCATCTTGCGCTCATTGAGTGCCTCCCACACGGGCGCGAGCGAAGGATCGGTGATTGACATTCCCCCAGGGAGAACTGCAGTAATCGAAACGCCAACGAATTCTTCGCGAGCAGCGATCCACTCAAGCTCAGTCAAAGATTCTTCGACGAACGGCAATGGCAGTGCGCCGTAGGCGAGGAAGCGGCCAGGGTAATCGTGAACGAGGCGGACGTACTCCTCGTTGATCCAACGTGCCGCTTTGGCTGAAAGGCCAGCGTCAGTGCCCGATGGAATTTGAGGGGAAACGGCGATTACTTGGGTCTGGACGCCTGCCTTATCCATCCATGAAAGGCGACGAGTGATGTCCTCGTCGGTCGAATCGGCGTTAAGGTTGCGGGCGATCTTGGTGGTTGCCGGATCGACGCCAGCCTCTTCCAACATATCCAGGTAATGAGCTGGATAAACGTGGGCGTGCGTATCAATTGCTGTGTGCATGTGACCTCCCGAACGAGCATTAATAGTTTCTTTTTCAATTATATACCTCGTTGGGAAATGAGCAATAAGCTGTCTGACGGGTAAAAAGTTTTTCTTGCTTTGCTCTGGCGTCTTTCCATCTGATTCGACAGGAAACTCTGAGCCGCTTTACGGTTCTTTCCTCACATTAACTGTCTGCGGAATTAGACTTATCCCATGGCTAGGCAACATAAGCGCGAGGATATTCAACTGCTTCTTCAGGTAGCTCGAATGTATTACGACCTCGAGCTCACGCAGGTGGAAATCGCCCAAAAAATCGGATATTCGCGCCCAAGTGTCTCGCGGTTGCTTGATCGTGCCCGGAAAATCGGCGTCGTGCGTGTCCAGATTTCCCACCCTTTCGAGTTGCTGTTCAATCTCGAAAGCGAACTGAAAAAGTTTTTGCCGCTCAAAGTGATTCGTGTGACGGATCCGAGCTCGGGCGACTCACTCGACGCGATCGGTCGGGCTGCAGCAGACCTCCTCGTCAGCGTCGTCGACGACGGCGAAGTCATTGCGATGGGAAACGGACGTTCTCTCGCTGCCGTGGCGCGTCACGTGCCTTTCGTTCCTAAGCCACGATGCACCGTCGTCCAGCTTCTCGGGTCACCGCCCGGCGGGAGACCAGAATTTGGGCGCGATTCGTCGACCATTTGTAACATGGTTGCTGGTCAACTAGGGGCAACGAGCGTCCGTATGCCTGTTCCACTTTTCGTTGACAATCCGGCGCTTCTCCAACCCCTGTTACGTGAAGAGCGTGTGGCGAGTACCCTTGCACTAGCGTCACGTGCGCATGTCGCCGTCGTCGGAGTCGCCGACGTCGAAACGGAAGCATCCGATTCGAACGTGCTCAGCCAACAACTCTCCCGCGAGTCACTTCAGGCTTTGCGTAATCGTGGGGGAGTGGGGCACGTTCTTGACCAAATATATGACGAAAAGGGTGAAGTCATCCGCACATCGCTCACCGAACGCACGATCGCGTTGCCGTTAGCGCAACTGCGTGAAGTTCCTCTTGTTATTGGTGTTGCATCCTCGAAAAGGAAAGCGCAAGCGATTATTTCTGGGATTCGCGGCGGAATTCTCACTGGTCTAGTGACTGACACGGATACCGCGCGCGAAATCCTCCGACTTGTTTCCTGACAAGGTGGAACGCGTGGAGCTGGGATCAAGGAAAATCCGCCCCAGCTCCACGTTGCGTCGCCTACTTCTTGGCAGCCTTCGCGATTCCTTCGATAATCAGTTTCCCGACCACTGAGCCTCCGTCGAGTATCCCGACACTACGAGCCGCAGTAAATGCTGCGCGCCCATGCACCGCCGTCATTGTTTCTGTCAGCTCAGATCCTTCGGCGGCAGCTTTCGCTGCGGCGGCGAACGCCTCGTCAGCGCTAGCGGTAGCGGACGCACGCAGCGTTGCGATTGCGGGTGCGAATGCGTCGAGGATTGTTTTCTCTCCTGGCTTCGAACCCGCTTTTGCCTCAATATTCTCGACGCCGGCAGCCAAAGCTTCGATCACCTGCGGCAAATCTGCTTCCGAATGACCGCGCAACGATTTCGCCATCCCCATCAGGCCAAAGCTCAAGATCGTGCCGAGCGACGACGGCGCCGCAGCGTTGAGTACCTTGGCAGCGCCTCGAAGTCCCTGACCCAGATCAGGATCAACCTCGCCACTGTAATATTCGTCGAGCGCACGAAATCCATCATCCATCGAAATACCGAGATCTCCATCCCCGTTGACCTGATCAAGCTCGATCAAATAATCACGATTTTGACGCATAAGAGCGCTAATCTCGTGCAATGCTCGTGCAAAAGTAGTGTTATCCATGATTGCTTCGCGCTCCTATTTATTGGCGTTTGTATAGAACGGGGTGCGAGCTGGTGCCTGAAGTAACTTAAGCAGTTCATCGTCAAGCTTAAAGACAGTGACAGACAGTCCCGCCATCTCCATCGACGTCGCAAATTCCCCGATATGTGGCATCACAACTGTTACGCCCTGTTCGGTGAGCCGACGATGGACTGTTCGGTACACGATGTACTGCTCCTCGAGAGGAGTACCTCCCAGTCCATTGATCAAGACTGACACTCGATCTGAAGCCGTAAGTGGCATGTCCTCCTCGATCTTGGCGATGATGAGCTGCGCGATCTCATCAGCCCGCATCATCTTTCGCACCTCGATGCCAGCCTCGCCATGAATTCCCATCCCGATTTCGATTTCGTCATCGGCAATCGTAAAGCCAGGCTTCCCGACCTTAGGAACGATTGTCGGTGTCAACGCCACCCCCATCGTTCGAATATTTGCTAGCGCGCGCTCAGTAACCTCCACGACTGCGTCGAGATCGCGTCCCTCGTCGGCTGCAGCTCCGGCGATCTTGTAGGCGTAGACGATCCCCGCTACTCCGCGACGCTTATGTGCTGCCTCGTGACTTGCGCTGGCGATGTCGTCAGCGACGACGACGGCGCGTGTAGCGATATCGTCGAATTCGACGTCTTCCATTGCCATCCGGAAGTTGAAGAGATCGCCGTTATAGTTACCGAAAAGGCACAACACTCCCGAGCCGCGATCACATGCGCGGATCATTTGGGCCATCTTTTCTGCTGACGGTGAGGCAAAGACTTCGCCGATGGCACAGCCATCGAGCATTCCCTGCCCGACGTAGCCCAAGAACAGTGGCAGGTGGCCAGAGCCTCCAGCAGTGACGATCCCGACCTTTCCTTCGCGAGTAGGATAGTTCGACACCAATATCCGAAAGTCGTCATTTAAGAGTTTGACTTTGTCCCCGTGGGCTAAAGCAATGCCTTCCATTGTGTCGTGAACGAAAGAATCGGGAGTATTCAAAATTTTCTTCATGGCATTCTCCTTTGAACGCAATCACTAGTTTTCTGCCACACCCCACGCTGAGCGCAGGAGGTGGGGGTACGGCTCAAGGTGTGCATAGTCGTTGAGTCGTTCGAGCTGGTAGTCGACGCCTGTGGAGGAGACGTGGGCAACGACCTCGGTAATAGAACTGTTCTCAAGATTTCGCGCGAGGTTCCGCCACCGCGACATCGGGGCACGTGCAGCGTGTGAAGTGATCGCACGGATGACACCCCCGTGCGTTACGATCGCCACGCGCTTGCGATCACAACGAGCAATCTCATCGAACACAGTGATTGAACGTTGCAGAACCTGCGAAATATTTTCTCCTCCCGGGTAGGAAAGATCGAGTTCCATACGAGACTGCGCCCGTTGGAAATCCGCGAAAGTGACAGCGATTTCTTCGTCGCTGAGCCCCTCCATTTCGCCAAAATTCAACTCTCTCAGTTCAGGGCGAACCATCATGCCCAACCCGAGTGCCTCGCCGATAATCGTGGCGGTTTCGCGTGCCCTGATCATGGTGGAAGCAAAGAGGGCATCGATCCCCCACCCAGCCAGGCGTTCTCCGACTAAGCGTGCCTGCTCGCGGCCTTCTGGCGACAGATCCACATCGACGTTGCACCGCTTGTCGCTCTGCCGCCCGTGCCTGATCAGGTAGAGATGAGTGGCCATTTCATGCCCTCACATTGGGGAAGGTGATCTGGGAAGGATAAGCCCACTTGCCCAGTTCTGCCTGCTCAAAGTGGGCAGGCTCTTCGCCACCGTTTGCTGTGAGCGTGTGATGATAGAGTTCGGCCAGCTCTTCAATATAGGAAGCCTTGAGGAATGCCTCGTAGATATTTTCTGAATCTACGGCGACTGTTCCATGCTGTGCTAACAACATGCAGTCCGCTTCCATTACAGCCTCACCAACATAGTCAGCGAGTGCCTGAGTGCCGGGGCGTGCGTAGGGAACCACCGGGATACGCGCTTTGGTGAGCCCGAGATTCGCCACCTCGTAGACGATTGCGGGAATCGGGCGATTCAACACAGACATTGCAGTGGCATACATCGAATGTGTGTGGACGATTGCCCTGACTTCTGGGCGCTTGTTGTAGATGGCGATGTGCATGAGGACTTCGCTCGTGGGGCGTAAGCCAGACTCGTTTTCAATGACTTGCGCATCCAGATTCATCACAACGATGTCGCGGGCGGACATGAGGTCACGGTCAAGTCCTGTCGGGGAGACAACGAGGAGCCCGGTTTCCTCATCGCGAATGGAGAAGTTTCCTGACTTATGTTTGCACAGGCCATCGTGTTGGGCGCGCTTTGCGATCTCGCAGAGATCCTTTTTCAGAGATTCAAGCATGTCATGCTCCTTTGATGGAAAGTGTGAGTGGCGGATTAGGCGTTGTGTGCTGCCATTGCTTCTTTGCGCTCGCGGATGAGTGCGCGTGAGTAGATCACGAATGAGACCACCCAGGCGATGAAAATTGCCAGAGGGATCCAGTTGCCTTGCATAACCTGCGGGATGTGAGAGAAGGCGTAGGTGAAAACCGGGGCGTCCGTGCTGGAATTTGAAATCAGCTGGTTTGCAGTGAGATCAATTGCCTTAGTTTGACGTGCCAGTTCAGTCATGATCGGTGCGAAAGCCGTTCCAACATACAGGAATACCGGGGCGAAAACGGTGCACTGGATGAGCATCCGGATAATATTGCCTTTCGAGGCGAAGTAAGCGGCGACAGCGATTGCAACGTTGATGATTCCAGCAAACGGTAACAAGCCATTGCCAGGGAGAATGAACGAGTACAGAAGAGTGATCGGGATAGTCCAGATAACGGCCAACCAGATTTCGTTTGCGCCTCCAAGGAATGGCCAGTCAAGGCCAACCCAGAGCTGACGATCCTTAAAACGCTTTTGCATGTATTCGCTGATGGCATTGGAAATTGGCTCAAGAGCTTGCATGAAGTACTTAGAAATCACTGGGAAGAGTGTGAGCGCAGCTGCGGCTGAAATCCCCAAAGTGAGGGTTTGAGCCACGGAGAAACGAGCCAAGATGCCAAACAGCACGCCGAGAATAAAACCGAGCACATGATTTTCTGCAAAAATGCCGACTTTGTCGCGAAGGTCAGCGGCATTGAAAGACCGATCCAGCCCGGGGATCTTGCGCAACAACACATCGAGCAAGTGCATTGGTGCGGCGAGAAATACCATGCGGTGAGTAATTGTCACTCCGGGGATTCCCGACATTTGTTCGACGCGATACTGGTGGTAGTCCGCCGTCTTGAGCTCAAAGATCGTTTGAATGGTGGCGAAGAGGAAGGCAAGCCAGATTGACTTGGTGAAGTAGTAAACGGCGACGGCGGTGAAGATCTTGCCCCAGACATTCCATAGATCTGCATTGAAAGTCTGAGTTTTGTTGATCAGAATCAGCACGATGTTGATGCCAACCACTAGCGGGAACATAATGAATGCCCACGGCCATGACCATGAAATCGTCGACATTGTGGTCCAACCGCCGTCGGTGATTGGCAGGCTCACACCGGTGGTTTTTGCCATTTCCTCGGCTGCCGGGGTGATCGCTGACGTCATGAAGTTAATGAGCATTGACATGCCGGTGAAGGCGACGCCGAGTGTGATACCTGCGGAAATTGCGTCCTTGATTTTCATCTTCACAATCAGACCAGCGATGATAATGATGATAGGGACGAAGATAGCTGCTCCAAGTGAGAGCAGGAAATTCACAACATTTTGAAGAATTTGCATGTGTCAGCCCTCTTTTCGTAACGGGTGAGCTTACTTGCTCTCGAAGTTTTTAATAGCCTCGACGAGTTTTGCGAACTCGGCGTCTTGACCCATACCGGTGAGGAATGCGATTCCGTTGATCGTGGGGATGTCTCGACTCTTTCCGTCACGCACGATCGTGATGTAGGCGGCAGCGTCTGCGAGGTAACGATCAACTGATTTCAAATCAACTGCGTGAACTGATGCATCGACTTTTGCTTCTTTGAGTAGACGATTGACCTTGCTTGCAACTGTTTGGGATGTTGCGACGCCGCTTCCGCAGGCGACAATGACATTCGTTGTCATGATTCTCTCCTCCTCATTGAGTGTTGATAGTGGTGAAATGAATGACGTTAGTCGGCGAATCCATCGAGGGAACGTACTGCAGCAAAGAATTCTGCTTCAGTTGTGGCTGCGTTAAGGCGTTCCATGTACTGGGGAGCCATGAAGTTCTTCAGAAGTAGCTGGAGAACTTTGACGTGACCGTCGTCGTGAGTAAAACCAAGCATGAAAATGTAACGCACAGGATGCGTGGCGTCATTGTTGCCCATTTCGTGCCACTGAACGGCAGTGGCAAGACGTGTCACCGCGATGAAGGGGGTAATCACGTGCTCAATATCTGAATGGGGGATGGCAATAGCTTCCGGTGCCGTTGGGAGTGCGGTGGGGTATTTTTCCTCACGCTTGAGAATAGCGTGACGAAAACTTGGTCGAACGTAACCGAGCTTTTCGAGCTTGGTGACCATTTGGTGGAAAAAATCATCTCGATCGGTCACCTGCCAATCAAGTTGAATCAATTCTTCCTTGATGAGATCGCGGTTCATTACTTTCTCCTCATTGAGTTAGTTATTCACCACCAGAGCTGTGAGACTGTGTCTCGGAGCCTAGGGGTTGCCTCATATCTCCGGTGTGTCACACTCTAGGCGTCTGTGAGCGCGGAAAACAATTTCCTCATGAACAAATGTTCATTTAATTTTTCGGTAAACCTTTAAATGCCATGTAATTCACATATTTTGCGAGTGGTCTTGGTGAAAATAATTTATCGAAGATGAACAAATGTTTATTCTTGAAAATGGCTGCAGGCAGTACTACCAGCAACTCATTCAGGTATCCTTCGTGCCAAGAGGACACGTACAGGTGTGAGCTGTCATCGTTCGACCTGCTAAAGTAAGGCTCGCTGACTCACGGAGTCTGTGGCCATGTGTGCCTGAGCGCTACCACAAGGATGTGACGCGATGACCAACCAACTTTTGAGAAATTCAGTTGTCAAAATTTCCGCAGCAGCGATAGGTGCGTTGGCACTATCGCTGCCATTGCCGGCGTCGGCACAACCCAGTGATCACACTGTGCAAGCAGAGCCGACGCAGGCGTCGATTGTGTTCTTCCAAGACGGGCATGACATTGGGCCAGTGAAACAAGGAACGAAAACCGATCCTGAATATCACGGTGGAATTGCGCGATTGGCAACCGTCCTCGCAGAACAAAAGGCACGATCAGTCCCCACGGATGTGGCCTTCGGAGGCGACCTTGGCGGAGGTACACTCTTTGGGGCTGTCTTCCACGGAACTGCGATGGTTGAAGCATTCAACCAACTCGGGGTGAATATTGCCGGGTTTGGACAGCACGATTTCGACTACGGACTCGCGGCAACCCGAGCCAATATCGCGGCATCAACATTTCCATGGGTGTCCTCCAACCTCTCCGTCGGAGGTAAACCCCTCAATGGCGAAGGAAATATTGCTATCGTGCGCAAGGTTGGTGAGGTAAAAATCGGCTATCTCGGTTTGACCCTCGGAATGGAAACGACGACAGCAGGCAAAGACATCGCCCAGGCAGATTACGTTGAAGCGGCGAAAGCTGCACTTCCCGCGCTGAAGGACGCCGATGTGATTGTGGCACTTGCACAGTTCCCTCGTGCTGACGATGCCATGCGTCTCTTACGTGAAGTTCCACAGATCAACGTCGTTTTGCGAGAAGAAAATTCGTTCGCACAGGAGGGCAACGACGTCACCGTGCTTCCTGACGGTCGCTTCGCCGTCGCCCCAGAAGGAAACTATGGGTCGCTTGCTCGAATCAACTTCGCCACAACTGCGCAAGGGAAATGGGTTGCCACGCATGAGGAAATCCAAGTGGATAGCAATGTCAAGCAAGAGCCGGCAGCCCTTGCCCTAGAGAAAAAGTATCAAGCTGAGCTTGAGAAGAAACTCGCGATGGAGGTGGCATGTTCTGATGTCGCGCTGGCCAAACCACAACCACTGGGAGAAGTTGCCGCTGAAGCATTTCGTCAAGCAGCAGGGGCACAAATTGGGTGGCTCAACGCCGGCGGAATGCGGGCTGATCTTGCTGCAGGGCCGCTGACCTTGAAAGATATCCTTGCCGTGTTCCCCTACGACAACAAGGTGATGAAGATCCAGACCACAGGCGCTCAACTGCGTCAAGCGCTCGAACAAGGAGCTAACTCTTCACCGAAAGGGGAAGGCGGCGGTTATCCGATCCTGGCGGGAGCACGCTTTGCGTATGATCCAGACGCGGCACCCGGCGGAAAAATCAGCGATCTTACACTCGCAGATGGGACGCCCATCAAGGACACTCAGATTCTCACCCTCGGTCTCACCAACTATGTGGTTGGCGGAGGAAACAATGTGACGGCCTTCGCCTCAGCACAAGTCATTCTCGATGCCGGTTTTATCGGATCCGATTTTGACGCATTGGTTTCTCAACTGACAAAGATGAGCCAGTGTGCTGCCGGTCAGCCAGAGAAACATGAACAGCCAAATGAACAACCAAATGAACAACCAAATGAAACGGGTCAGCCGGAGAAGAAAGAACAAAAGATCGACCCATCGCCTGAGGTTAAGGGGAAGGTGATGCAGTCCCCGTCGGACTCTGCTTCGACATCGGCCCTTGAGCAGGGTAATAACACTCCGAAAAACGGCGGCCGAGGAACGGCGAGCTTAGCGTTTACTGGGGCGAATATTGCATGGGCTGGTACTGTCGGTGCGGTTGTACTTGTGATGGGTGCGATGCTTGCGCTCCGGCGTCGACAGTGAAAACGACAGTGATAAAAATGAGGTGACCTCGTTTGAGGCCACCTCATTTTTTACGTCTTACTTCGTCTCTGCCGGTGAAGCTGGCGTTGCTGGTGTCTGCTTTGGATCCTTCACCTTGTCAGGTGCAAGTCTCGCCACACACTCCTTCGCGGAGTTCATCATCAACTTCACGTCCTCAGGCTTATTGGGAACATTGCCCTTCGTCTGAGTCAACGTTGTGAGTGTGGTGGTGGAGAGCTTGTCGTAGCTGGCATCCATGATGCATTGAGCCAGTTCACGAGCTTTGCCTTTGCCTAACTGCGCTTCGATTTTCTTTACCTGATCTTGCGACGAAAGCATCGCATTGACCACGGCATCTTTCGATGGGCGATCTGAAGAATTCGAACCACATGCGGTGAGCGAAAAAGCCATGAGCGTAGCAGCTGCCGTAGCGATCAGTGTACGGATTTTCATCGAGCCTCCAGTAAATGAGAAATTGTTTCAAGTAAATGGTGGCACAGCGTGGGGCATCGTGCGAATTGATGCTAAAGAGTGGGGAGGCGCTCCGCATCAGCTTTTTTGAGTTGTTTACCGGCCATTTTCATCCAGGTTCCTTTTCCTTTCAGAGGGTGATCGAGCAACACCACGAATCGACCGTTGAACTGTTCTCCGAGCGCGGGAAGCTCCATTGTACGTTCGTTAGGCAAAGTTGCAGCGTCAACTCGCACGATGGGTAGGCCGTAGAACCATTGATCGCGCGAACCGAGCAGCACGAAATTCGGTTCCTCTTTGCGTTCCTTCTTGGTGGTTTTCGATAATTGCGTGGCTGATTCTGCGGTTATGGGGGTCGGTAAGTCCGAGGGGAATTTCGCATGAGCCAGTCCGCCTCGAACTCTTGTTTCTGCACCGCGCATATCGGTAGCGGATGCAGCGCGCAATGCGCGCCTCCACTTCTCAGGGAGCGCTGTGGACAGAATATCGAGGAGAATTTCGACAATCGCTTCAAGAATCATTCGACGACCGCCACAGTTCTGGAGGCGGTGAGCATGATCATCGAAGCGTTTGCACCGAGAGCCTCGTCGTCAAGGTCGACGTCCGGGAATACGTCACCCAACACAATCCCCTTGTGTTGGGGGATTGGGTGGCCGTCAAAAGTTGGTGTTATTACGGAGATCATCCTTGACCCTTTCTGTGATTGCTGGGGAGGGGCGAATTGAGCATTTGTGGTGTCAAGCAGTAGTCATGTCAGGAAAGGTGCACAGTCAAGGCATAACAAAGGCTATCACTGCACTACTAGTGCATTTATTCTACCTGCGCTTGTAGCATCAGCGGACAATACTTCGCATCAAAAAATCCTCATACTGCCTCGCAATGTATTTTGGCACCCCTTATTTTGGCCGTTGCGCATATATATGGACAAAACCCAAAATAAGGGTGTCGAAAATACCGAAGTCCGCAGTATGCCTGTCAGATCTCCAGGTTCCGGCGCAGGAGCCGCTCTCCAGGTTCCGGCGCAGGAACCGCCACACGTCCACGCTGGCAGCGCGGAGCACTCAACGGCGAACTGACTTTCTCTAACGCTCGGGAATCAGATCCCAGACCGGTGATGCGGCCAAGAAACAACCGGTGATGCGGCCAATCATCTATACCCCTCGCAGAACTTTCTCAATACGCTGGACTGAGACTTTGCCTTGGGTTCCCAGCTGCTGCGCAAACAACGATACTCGCAGTTCTTCAATCATCCATTTGGCTTGACGAAGCTTTCCAGCACGTGCCGCGTTCCACGGCCCCTGAGCAAAGGTCGCTTGCTCTCGCTGAAGCTTCTCGCTCACGTTCTGAATCTGCCAGGCCAGAGCATCATCAGCAGCAGGATTCGACGCAGCTTTATGGATACGGTGGGTCGCCGCAGCTAAATATCGTGGGTACTGAGCGAGCTGGAGATCTTCTGTCGCAGAGATAAAGCCGTCGTACACTAACTCCTTGACCTGCATTTTCACATCCGAAACTGTGGCCAGAAGGGCTACCGATGTGCTCACCCGTACCGCAGATTCCACCTCACCCCAGGCGCTAAAAATACGAACGCAGAGACGAACGATTCGATACACTTCATCTTCGATACGATCGCGAACCCACACGCGAAGTTGTTCGTATAGCTGCTGGTCACGCAACCGTCCAAGCTTATTCTTGGTTTCCTTCGCCCACTTTTCGGCCAAGTTACGCGTCGCAGCGAGTTGCAGATCAGCGACGAGCGCCGATGTGGAAGGATATGGGGTTGCAGACATTGCCAGAGCTTCACTGCCTGTCCAACGTGAACTCACTCGGCCTTCGGGGAGAGCCACCTCATGTGCCAGAAGGCGAATCACTCCGAGTCGATGATCACGAACTTGCTCAGCTGGCTCCGCCAATACGTGCAACTCCACGGTGACACCATCGGCACCAGCCAGTGACTGCTCGCCGGATGTCGCTTTCTGTCCGCTTGTGATGATCACGCCAGCTTTGCCGGGTACTTCGACGAGTGCTGGATATCCGCGGACTACCATTCCGTGTGGCCCTGAAGTCTCAATGACTTCGGGAATTACACCGTTAGTGACTTGTGGCCAGGTAGAAAGGGGCTGATCTGCGCCGGCAAACGACGGTGCAGCAGACTCATCGGTTATCGGGGAAGAATCAAGTAATCCTGCGCGCGCTTCCTCAAGTGCTTGCGCCACTGCGCTCTTGACGACCTTTTCCACGGCTCCGCGTGTCTGTGGAGCAAGTGCATTTTGAAGATGTGTGATCGACGTAGACTCGTCAAGAACGGCTCCTCGCTCCGAACGCACACGGAAATTGATGTCCAAATGCGCCGGAAGCATCACCTTCTCCCAATCTGCATCCGTAATATCGATGCGTCGTAGCTGGTAGACCGCGTCAGTGAATGCTTTACTGAAACTCGGTGCTCCCTCTTGTCCGTGTGCCACATCGTCCCATGCTGGCAGGATCTCAAGAATCTGTCGAGCAACATCGGGAGCAGGCACAAGATGGCGGCGTATCGGCTTGGGTAATGCTCGAATCGTGGACGTGACAAGTTCGGGGAGTAAGCCAGGAACGAGCCAATCAAAACCTGTGTCGCGTAATTGAGGTAAGAGGGTGACGGGCACATCGATTGTTAACCCATCCGAATGAGTACCGGGGTTAAAAGAATAGTGAATCGGCAACGTAATATCGCCTTGCGCCCATTCAACAGGGAAGTCTTCCTCCGATGCACTCGATTCGCCGAGCAAGAATTCTTGCGTGAAGTTCAACAGCTCAGGGTGAACGGTGCGTTCCTTCTTCCACCACGAGTCGAAGTGACGCGCTGACACGATTGACTCAGGAATACGCTCATCGAAGAAGGCAAACTGTGCCGCTTCATCTGCCACGATACCGACTTGGCGCAATTTCTCTTCAACTTTATGTGCCTGAGCCAGCTGTTCTTTGTTGTACTTGACGAAGGCATGATGAGTGCGCCACTGGTTCTCAACTAAAGCGTGGCGAATGAAGAGTTCACGAGCCAGCTCGCGCGACGTTGGTGTGCCTACTTTGGACAGCAGTACCTTACGATCCGCAATGAGAGTCAGACCGTAAAGCAAAACCTTTTCATGAGCTAACGCGGCTCCTTGGCGCGTGGACCAGTGTGGCTCAGAATACTGCTTTTTGACCAGCGTGCCGGCGATACGTTCGATCCATTCGGGCTCAATTTTGGCCACAGTCCGAGCGAAAAGGCGCGATGTTTCCACCAGCTCTGCCGCCATCACCCAGTCGGGAGTGCGCTTGTACAAACCCGATCCTGGCCAGATCACAAAATGTGTACCACGCGCACCGAGGTAGTCCCGGTGGCGCTCGGAGTACGTGCCGATGGAAGAGAGAAGACCGGTCAGGAGTGAACGGTGAATAGCATCTGCAGCAGGAGCATCTGCCGATCGCCCCACCGTTTTCACTGCGCGAGCCACATCTTGATTGTGCGAGCTGTCGCCCGTTTCGCGTTCAGCGCGAATTTGCGCTCGGCTTGGCAAGGCGATGGGACGTACGCTCAGCCGCAGCTCACGTGCCAACTGGGTCAGCTGCTCGACGACGTCGGCCCACTCACGGAAACGGAGCCAGTGCAGGAACTCTTCGTGGCACATTCGCCGAAATGCCGAACCGGAAAGCTCACGTTGCTGAGTGCGTAGGTAACGCCAGAGATTTAAGTAGGCCAAGAAGTCGGAGTTCGGCTCTGTGAAACGTGCGTGAAGCTGATCAGCCTGGGCACGCTGCTCAGACGGGCGCTCGCGGACATCTTGCACGCTCATTGCTGCTACTAGCACAAGAACTTCTGAGGTCGCTCCGTTGTCGACGGCGGCAAGTAACATGCGGCCCAGACGTGGATCGATCGGCAAGCGGGCGAGTGCACGACCAGTATCGGTTAGGACAGGTGTGCGTAGACCGGGCTCTAATGCCCCGATTTCTTCGAGTTGAGTGATTCCATCGCGGATTGATCGCGAATCAGGCGGATCGATGAAAGGAAATTTGTCTATTTCGCCTAAGCCGAGGCTTGCCATCTGTAAAATCACCGACGCAAGCGCAGTCCTCTGGATCTCCGGCTCAGTAAATTCAGGGCGCGATGTGAAATTCTCTTCAGAGTACAAACGGATCGCTATGCCGTCGGCTACACGTCCGCTTCGCCCAGCTCGCTGGTTCGCACTTGCTTGAGAAATCTCTTCGATTGGAAGGCGCTGAACCTTCGTTTTATTCGAATAGCGTGAAATACGTGCGTAACCGGGATCAATCACATAGTGGATTCCAGGAACCGTCAGTGATGTTTCGGCGATATTCGTTGCCAAAACGATGCGGCGGTGTTTGTGTGACTGGAACACGCGACGTTGCTCAGTTCCGCTCAGGCGCGCATACAGTGGCACAACTTCTACAGCTCCCGGGTGTGGGGAGCTCTCACCCGGGGCGAGATAGCGCTGCCCAAATTCCTCGCGGAAGGCTTTTTCAGTTTCATGAATTTCGCCCTCGCCCGAGAGGAACACCAGAATATCGCCCGGACCTTCATTCATGAGTTCACGAGCGGCGTCCACAATTGCTTCGGTGGTGTCCTTGGACTGGGCGCGACTTAAGCGTTCTGGTGCATCCTGGCGAGTGGACGCATCGATGTCGGTGTGCACCCCGTCGGGGCTGGTGGAATACTCGCGAAACTCAATATTCTCTTCGACTGATCCGCTTGCGCTCTCCACAGTTAGGGGACGGTAGCGAATTTCCACCGGATAGGTGCGTCCGGATACTTCGATAATGGGGGCAATATCACCGCGTTGTGCGCCGGATGAATGCTGCCCGAAATGGGCAGCGAAACGCTCGGAGTCGATTGTCGCGGAGGTGATGATGAGCTTCAGATCCGGGCGTTGCGGCAATAGCTGGGCCAGGTATCCAAGGAGGAAATCAATATTTAAGGATCTCTCATGGGCCTCATCGATAATGATGGTGTCGTAGCGGCGAAGTTGGGGATCAGACTGAATCTCGGCCAGGAGAATACCATCCGTCATCAGTTTGACGAGTGTCTTGTCCGATACCTCTTCAGTGAAACGCACCTGGTAGCCGATTGTTTCGCCAAGATTCTGTCCCAACTCTTCGCTGATGCGGTCAGCGACGGAGCGCGCGGCGATACGACGCGGTTGGGTGTGGCCGATCATGGCATTCACTCCGCGCCCGAGCTCTAGGCAAATCTTAGGAAGCTGTGTTGTTTTTCCGGAGCCTGTTTCGCCGGCGACGATGACGACTTGGTGGTGAGCGATAGCGTCAGCAATGTCTTTGCGCCGTGAGGAAACAGGGAGTTGTTCGGGGTAGGTGATCGCCGGAACGCTTGAACGGCGAGCCTCAATCTGCTCAGGCGTGAATGGTTTCGGAGTGCGACGGCGTGGCGCGGCACCGAGCGCTCGGGAGCCTCGGTGGGTTCGATGATGATTTTTGCGTGCACGATTGCGATTCGGTTTTTGCTCAGACATACTCCGCCATTGTCCCACGAAAGTGGCGGTAGCGTTAAGAGTTAAAATTCGGTGCCTTCTGCGTATGCCTCGCGGGTGCGACGGCAAGCGTCAGTCATCACTTCGCATTGCGTGGATCTTGGTTTGCACCTGTGCCACGGTTTCTTTCAATGTAGCGAAATTTTCGTGGGTTTCTCCGGCAGATGCCAGCTCGTTTTTGAAATTTTCGAGGCGCTGAAGGGACTCTCCCGCGTGGTCGATTGCGCGAGATACCACGGCAGCTAATTCTTTTCCTTCAATAGGGATGTCCACATCTGTCACTGACTTCTGCCACAGTTGTAAAAGCTGCCGTGGAATGGACACCCCAGAAAGAACCTGGTCAATATAGTTGGTTGTGTCAGAAATCAGCTTCTGGTGCAGACGTGAGAACTTCTCCAGCGTTTCGACATCGTCGATGAGTACGTCAGAGAGCATCTCGAGAGATTCGAGTTGTTCGTTTCCGCTGGGTGCTGAGCCGTCGGCGTCGGGAACTGACGTCGGTGTGAAGCCAGCATCGATCAGCTCGGCAATGAAGAAACCGCAGGTGTTGGAGTGTAAGCGAGCCAGAGCGATACGGAAACGGGTGCGGGCGATATTTGTGCGTAGATCTTCAATTCGTCCAAGGAGAGTGCTGAGGTAGTTTCCCACAATTAACTGCATTTGGTTCCACACCATGAGTGGTTCCATGACAGAGCTCAGCGCGGGATAGGTGGTGCCGAGGGCGGTAAACTTACCGGCAACTTCGCCTACTTCACGCATGTCAACGAAGACAGTGTGAGCACCGTCGGCGAGGCGTTGTGACATATCCGCTAGCTGATCTTGGCGATTCATCCATGTGTTGAGTGTGTCGAATTCGTTCCAGACACTGCCCAACATGTAGTGGAGTGCGGTGTCTCCCCAGCGTGTGGGGAAGACGTCGGTGGAGGCTTCGCGTGCGGCAACTTCAGCTGGAAGGGCAAGGTTTTGGAAGTCTTCGTACGTGCGGAAACCGGCGGCGGTGAGGCTGTTAGACAGTGTGGTGAGCGCAGTGGCAGCGCTTTCGCGGCGATTCATTCCACTGTCGAGCAAATCGTGTTCATGTACTCGCACGTGAGCGTAGATTCCTCGTACCGCGTTGAAGAGATCCTCACGACATGGGCGGCTACGGACTGAGAGGTAGTCGCCGTTTTTTAATGGGGTAATGGTGGCAAACACGTCATATTGGGATCCGTCGGCGGCGAGATTCATGACATACGCAGCGAAAGGTTCGCCTGCTTCGAGCGTGTCCCACATTGCTTTGAATGCAGCGCCAGGCATTGCTGGGTGGCGAATAATGTTGTGTGGCGCTCCGGTGAGTTTGTCGTGAGGATAACGTGACAAACGAGTGAAAACACCATTGGACAGTTTAATGACGCCCTTGGAATCAGTAGTCGAGAAGAACAATTCATGAGGCGCAACGTCGTGGTGTGCTCCAGTGGGCTCGACGGTCATAGTGTCCTTCCGTGGTTATGGTGGTGGTGAGTTGTGTCAACCAAGTCTAATTTAGTGTTTGGGGTGAGGAAAATTTGCTGATTTTGTCCTTTGTGGGATTTGCCGACGATGCAGGTGCGTGTTTCAGCACTGTGAAGACACGCCCACGCCGTGATGAATTTATGGTGTGTTTCGCCCGGAGCAGCGCCCAACCGCAGATGGGGTGAGGTGAGCTTTCCTCCGCTGTGTAGCGAGTGGGAATACTATATCTAGTGTTCGCTTATTGGAGGGAGCACAAGATGTCGGTATTGGACGAAATTCGTCAGAACCTAGAGAATGCGCCAAAAGATGGCGATATGCGCGGTGTCGAGGGCGTCCGCGGACGCATCGCACGTGAGCGTGCGCATGATCCCGGTACTCGCATCACTGCGCATGAGTCGCTCGGTTCACAACACCTCGAACATCACGCAAGGATCACCCATGTCCACAAGCGTGATGGGCGAGTTGTGCCGTTTGAAGCGCGCAAGGTTGCGGCGTCAATCGAACGGGCGTCGTTTGCTGCGGCTCGTCATGTGACGCATTCTGCCGCGTTGACCCCAGCAGCACTGGCAACGTTGACGCACTCTGTGATCAGTGAACTTGAAGCCCACGGGACGATTGAACCGCCGGCGTCGGCGATCGGAGAAACCGTCGTGCGTGTGCTTTCAGCCTGCGGGCAAGGTGCCGTGGCACGTGCGTTTCGTGCCGGGCGTGCCCGCGTCGAAGCCGAACAGGAGCGTGCCACAGATATTAAGACTCAAGTGGGAAAACTGCTCTCGTGTGCACCGGAAGTCGTTAACGAGAACGCAAACAAGGATTCGCTCGTCTTTAATACCCAGCGTGATCTGACCGCTGGATCCGTAGCGAAAGCCTACGCACTTGCCGACCTCCTTCCATCGCATGTCGCCAATGCGCATATGCGAGGGGACATCCACTTCCACGATCTCGATTACAGCCCGTTCCAGCCGATGACAAACTGCTGCATCATCGATATCCCCGGGATGCTTGCTGAGGGTTTTCAAATCGGTAATGCTCGTGTGGAATCACCGCGCTCAATTAATACTGCAGCTGCTCAGATCACACAGATCATTGCGAACGTTGCGTCCTCACAGTACGGTGGTTGTTCGGTTGATCGCGCCGACGAGGTTCTGGCGCCGTATGCACAAATGAATTACGACAAGCATCGTGCCGACGCAGAAGAATGGGTCGCTCCCGATAAGCGCCAGGACTATGCATGGGAAAAAACACGCAAAGACATCTACGATGCCATGCAGTCGCTTGAATATGAGATCAATACGCTTTACTCATCGAATGGACAGACGCCGTTTGTCACGATTGGTTTCGGCTTGGGAACTGGCCGTTTTGAGCGCGAAATTCAACGCGCAATTTTGCAGGTGCGAATCGAAGGTATCGGAGCTCAACACCACACGGCGATTTTCCCGAAGCTGATCTTCGGGATCCGTCGGGGTGTCAATCTCGCGCCTGCCGATCCGAACTATGACATCAAGAAACTAGCGTTGGAGTGTTCGGCAAAGCGCATGTATCCCGATATTCTCAATTATGACGCTATCGTGGATATCGAAGGTGATTACAAGGCTCCGATGGGGTGCCGATCCTTCTTACCTCGCTGGGTTGATCCAGCCACTGGAAAGGACGTCAATGCTGGCCGGATGAATCTTGGCGTGGTCACGCTGAATGTGCCGCGTATCGCCATTGAAGCTGCCGGATCGAAGGATCGCTTCTGGCAGATCTTCGACGAGCGTATGGGGATTATTCATGATGCTCTCGATTTCCGTGCCCGCCGCTGTGAAGATGCCACTGCGGCAGCGGCCCCCATTCTGTACCAGTTTGGTGCCTTTGGGAAGCGAGTCGGGAAGAACGAGCCGGTCCATGGTTTCTTCGCAAATCATCGGGCGACAGTGTCCATCGGATACATCGGACTGTATGAAGCGGCGTGCGCTTTCTATGGGCCGGATTGGGAAACTGATCCACAGGCCAAGGAGTTCACTCTCGAAATCGTTCGTCGCCTGGCTCAGTATGCTGAGGAGTGGAAGGCACAAAGCCCGTACTGGTACTCGGTTTATTCAACCCCGTCGGAATCGCTCACGGATCGTTTCGCGCGTCTGGATCGCCAGAAGTTCGGTGACATCCCGAATATCACCGACAAGGGGTACTACACGAATTCCTTCCACTTTGACGTACGCAAGAAGATCACGCCGTTCGAGAAGATCGATTTCGAAGCTCCCTACCCGCACTATGCCAAGGGTGGTTTCATCCATTACTGTGAATATCCCAAGCTCGATCACAATCTTTGTGCGCTTGAAGCTGTCTGGGATTACTCCTACGATCGAGTGGCCTATCTTGGTACGAACACCCCGATCGATCACTGCTACGAATGTGGTTTCGAAGGGGAATTCGCCACGACCTCTGAAGGATTTGCGTGCCCGGATTGCCACAACACCAACCCGGACACCTGTGATGTGGTGCGCCGAACCTGTGGTTACCTCGGCAATCCGATGAAGCGTCCGATGGCGGCAGGCCGGCAGGAGGAAATCTCGAGTCGCGTGAAGCATCTGGAAGGTGAGAGCCGCATCCAGAGGTAGGTGCGGCAATCCTTTGGACGATCGGTGAGGAGGAATGATCAGCATGAGGATTGACGACGCCGGTGTCCACCAACCGGAGTGTGGCGAGTGGCGCTCGGAGAAGCTTTCGCGCGGTCGTATTGCTGATTACAAGCCGATGAACTTCGTCGATGGGGAAGGAGTGCGTTGTTCGATCTATGTCAGTGGCTGCCCATTCAAATGCCCGGGCTGTTATAACGTAGCAGCGCAATCCTTCATGTATGGGGTGGAATACACCGAGGAATTGGACGCCCGAATTTTTTCTGATGTTGCCCAGCCTTATGTTGCGGGGTTGAGTTTTTTGGGTGGTGAGCCCATGCTAGCCACTGGAACTCTTCTTCCGATTGCTCGCAGATTGCGAAAAGAATTTGGCGCTCAAAAGACGATTTGGACGTGGACTGGCTATACTTTCGAAGCACTGTTGAATGAGACACCGGACAAACGGGAACTGATGAAGTTTAGCGACGTACTCGTTGATGGTCCATTTCTTCAGGCCGAGCATATATCCGGGCTAGCCTTTCGTGGATCGGCAAACCAGCGGATTATTGACATCCAGGCATCTCTCGCTGTGGGAAGAGTGGTTCCCTACTCAGTGTTCTGAGTTTACTCAGCGTTCTAGTTCCCGTGTCGTGCTAGCGAGGCAGTTTTGCTGCTGAACGAATCGTCCGACGTGAAGCTGGACGAAGTCTCGATAGTGAGGCGATTGCGCGGCGGAGGCGCGGC
The DNA here is from genome assembly GCF_053585065.1 of Arcanobacterium sp. (ex Cirak et al. 2026). Lineage (NCBI taxonomy): Bacteria > Bacillati > Actinomycetota > Actinomycetes > Actinomycetales > Actinomycetaceae > Arcanobacterium > Arcanobacterium sp. (ex Cirak et al. 2026). The sequence goes on along the minus strand of NZ_JBQJCE010000001.1, from coordinate 69,307 downwards.
TCCCGAACCGGCACGAGCGAGATATGGGTGCTCGTGGCCGAGGGAATGATGTGAGAGTCAGTGAGGGCTTCAACCGGGTCAACATGAGCGGTAGTCTCAGCGGCAACTTCCGCAACGACCTCTCCGGCTTGTGGTGCCGTCTTGCTAGCACCAGCGGAGAGGGCGACGGCGGCCATTACGATGAGAAGCCCAGCGAATTCGCCAAGTGATGGGCGCTGGCCGAGCATCATGACGCCTACAGCTAAAGAAGTAGCTGGCGAGAGCGCGCCTAAGAGTGAATACATTGAGGCAGAGACGTGCGGCATGACGATGATGTCCAGCGCGTAGGTCACGATGTTGGACAGGAGTGCCACAATCAGGATCGTGCCGATGAGAGTTGGCGACACAGCGATGGCAGCGGCACCGGGTGCGAAGGGAACCGTGACGACGGTAGCTGTGGCGGTTGCAATCGCGAGGTTATCGAGGGGGTGACCGGAGTTGCCCATACGTCGGCCCGTCAGAATATAGACGGCCCACATTGTACCGGCGGCCAGAGTCACAAGGATGCCGTAGCGGATCTTCGGATCGCTGATGTCTAAGCCTCCGAAAGAAATCATGAAAACACCGACGAGTGCGATCAGTACGGATGCTCGGATACGCCAGCAGCGTCCGGTAAACATTGCGAGGGTCACCGGTCCGAGGAACTGAATGGCGACTGACGCTCCCATCGGGATTAATGAGATTGAAGCATAGAACAGCAACGTGAGTACGGCGATCACTACACCAAAAATGACCGGTGAAATGTATTCGCGGGCGGTACGGCCGCGCCATGGGCGTCGCCATGCACACAGGATGACTGCGGCAACGAAAAATCGTGCCCAAGCAACTGTCGGTGTACTCATCTGCGCGAAGAGGTCAACAGCAAAAGCCGCGCCTGTATATGAAGCGAGCGCGGACAAAATGACCAAGAGCGGAGCGAACCACCGGTGTGCAAACATGGCTCCAATTGAACGCGTTTTTTCGGATGGACGAAAGTGGTAAGAAGACCCTCATCATGTGTGTTTAGACACATGACAATTTTGTGAGATTTTCTTTGACTTTCGCGGGTAAATCGCATTACTGATTCGTTACTTTTTGGGTTGAGTAGCGCCTGTGTTGAGGTGTGTATTGTGGCGCCTATCAAGCTTTTGCACAGGGGTGGGTGTACTCGAATTTTTGTCCTCTGCTCCCCGTAGGATGAGGATGTCGAAGAAATCTCGTTGAAATTGCCAGGTGCCTTCCTGTAGGCACGGTGAAGATGAGTGCGCTGATGGAACGTGGAGCGTCGAAAGGAGTTCGGGTGAAGTATGTGTGGGGCCTGATTGGGGTAGTGATAGCGGCCGTAGCAATCATCTCAGTTCGACCGCATGTTTTTGGTCTGTCAACTGGTGAACTCCGGTTTCCGCTTGCGCAACTCATTGCAATGCGAGGGCTGCTGGCTGTGGGCTTCCTCAGCGTCGGCCTGATACTCGGAATCTTTGGGGCTATTCGTTACACGATTGTTAATGCCGGACGAATTGCAGCATCGTTAGCTGTCGTTCTGGTGTTTGTGGGTCTGGCTCATGCAAGCACTGTGTGGTGGCGGGGAAGTTCAAACCCGGATCGGCTTGCCGCCGATCGTGGAATCAGCATAGATGGGCGAGGAAACGGGCAAATCACGGTACTGACTTACAACACTTTGGGTGGCGCCACGGATTCGGATCAGCTTGCCCGAGTGATCTCCGACGAAGGTGTGGACATCGTTGTCTTGCCAGAAACATCTACTGCCCGTGGAAATGAGCTGGTGGGCAAGCTTGCACAATCTGGGTATTCATTCCAACATTTCAACACCTCAACTCCACAATATAATGCAGAGTTCGAATCGACAGTGGTGTTGGTGAGCGATGCCTTGGGGAAGTATCACACTACCTCCGTCGCTCATGGGCACCGTTCTGGAGTTTCGGTGGCGCCCGTCAATGGGCACGGCCCACAAATTTTTGGTGTCCACCCAGTAGCGCCCGACTATTCACTCATGCCAAGCTGGCGTAAGGAAATTGCGCAAGCGTACTCGTTGTGTGAGACCAAGGGTCCGTTTATTTTGGCCGGCGATTTCAACTCGACTGTTGATCATCAGCTCGCTTTGGGAAGCCAGTGTGTCGACGCCGGTGTGCAGGCCGGATCAGGTGGTCTAGGATCATGGCCTTCCTGGGTTCCGGAACTTTTTGCGGCTCCGATCGATCGCGTGCTCACCGACGGTAGTTACCGTGGAACTGAAGGTCGCCTGGTGAAAGTCGGAGGTTCAGACCATCGTGGTCTCCTAGTAAGGCTTGCTCCAATCAAGTAATTTCGTCGGGGAACAGATGATTCTTTTGGTATGATGTTTTTTGCAAAAACGAGATATCTTTAAATGCCGATTCGGGCGTACTGAAGAGGGAAAGTGCTATTGTTTGACCACGCAGTTCACCACTGGCACGGGCGTCTGTTTGTCACCATTATTGTCACGTTGGTGCTGGCAGTAGCCAGCGTAGTGATGCCGATCCACCAGCCTCAAGCCAATGCGGCTTTCGGTGAAGGTGGTTCTGTCGATCCTCAAGGGAACCCGAGCGGCGTCAGTTCAAAATATCTGGGCATGATTGATTGGGTTGATTGGTCCAAAGGCGCTACACCGGCCGATTTGGGGATTTTGGAGAAGACCGAAGGCTATCTTCTTGAAAGTCGAAAGACATACGGTGAACTGAATTGGGATCGCGAAGATGCTGGAACCATTCGCCAATCGAAATTATGGGACAAAGGGTCGTATAACGTTCAAAGTGAAACTCCTCTTGGCGATAAGAAAATTGCTACTTCCTGCAGTCTGACGAATTTGATGGAAGATGCGAATGGCAAGCCGGCTCCGAATATTTCATGGCTCAATATCCATATCCCTGGCCAATATACGACGGCATCAGGTGGTGGTGATGGATGGGATAACGTCTATCAACGTTTTGATAAGGCGAGCCGAACTGGCTTACCCGTTGGTATTGGTCGCGCAGGTGGTGGGCGTATTCGTTTTGACGTCAAATGCCGTGCCGAGATTATTCACAAGGATCATTCGCGCATCCCCATTCCGATCAATGGAATGGTATTTGCTGACGGAGAAACGATGACAAAAGGCGAATCCGCCTATATTATTCCGTCAAAAATTGATTCAACGAAGCCTGTTAATTGGCGTATCCTGGAGTATCACCATGCTCCAGGGGATCCAACACATACGGAACTTCGTCTCGGCCCCCAACGCAGCCACGATCGAGTTTTTATTTCTCCTCAAGGACACCAAAACCTTTGGCAGTATTCCAGCTTGGAATCTTCACTTGTCCCCGAACAAGCATTAGAAATGACCGTTCCGTCTGGTGTTTCGTCTGGTGATTTCCAACCGTTTGCCACGATGTTTGCAAGTAACACAGATGGCGCATATATCGACCTTCGGGGTGGCTTTGGAAACTATATTGCCATTGGCATCGTTATTGGTATGGACGTTGGGGATGGGCCAGCTTCGTACGGGCAAGCTGGTGCTATTTCGCAGCCCGATATCTCGGATGAAGAGTCCATCCTCAAAGAATCGATGGTCAGGGCAGATTCGCAACCACTTGCCAAAGTGAAGCAAGGAGCTCCTCCTTTCCTGGGGAAGAATGGCCCTGATATTGACACTCATTTTTCGAACAAAGATTCATGGACCACGCTGAAAAACGACGATCTCACCAACTCAACCAGCGAGGATCAATACAACGACGAAGATGTGTTTGATCATCCGTTACTCGTCACTGCGCAGCCAGGAAAATTCACACAAACCGTCGCGTGCCAGCCCGCTCCCGGTGCGCGTCCGACCAACGTGTCTGCTTGGTTGGACTGGAATAGTGATGGAAGGTTTTCTGAATCCGAGCGTGCTGATGCCGTATGTGACACAACCTCAAAGAGCGCAACACTTAAATGGGACGTCAACGAACGGATGCTTCCTCCGGCGGGAACATCCATTTCTCGCAGCCTTATCCGTTTGATTGCTACCTTGCAGTCATCCAATCCACAGAGCGCTGATTACTTTGGGCCCACCGGCTTAGTAACAAGTGGTGAAGTCGAAGATCATGCCGTTACTCTTGTGCGTCCCACTTTGAGCGTTCACAAACGCATTGTGGGCAGTGATGGGCGGGATATGCCTCATGCTACAAACGATGGTTTTACTTTTACCGCCTCCTCCGCACTCGGAACGTTCTTCCAGAAACTTCCCTCCGCACTATCTCCGGCACAGGCAGAGGTAAAACTTCTTGATATTGCCTCTACGCAGACGACATCCAAGGAAAGAGTGGGCATCACGGAAGCTGGAAGCGTGCTCTGGCCACTCGCGTTCAATCATTTGCCCATGCAGCTCACTGCCCAGGCAAGTCAGGAACTGACAAGTGAAGTGACTGTTGCCGAAGAAAAGATCAAACCAGGTTTTCAGTTCTGGCCGCAGGGCGTATCGTGTATGACGCCAACTGCTTCGAAAGCTGCATGGACGCACAGTATCCCCGTTGGCGACCCAAAGAACGGCAGGACGATTGAACAAGCAGGGACTTACGCATGGCCAACACCGTCGTCCACTGAGGTAACTCGTACAGCTCAAGGTTTTACTGTTTCGATGTCCCCAACATCGATACTGGATTGCTCGGTGTCGAATCAGGTATTTGGACAGATTTCTATCAAACCAACCGTTACCTTTGACTCGTCACTCTCTTCCGTGCCAACACTTGACGATACCCTGAGGTTCTCAGGTGAATTCGTCTGCACTCCGCCGTCGACAGCTGTGTCCGGCTCGGCAGAAATCTCGGGAACATGGGGGCCGGTTGCGAAAGATGAAGTGTGGATCTCCAACCCAGGCAGAGATGCGATTCCGACCGGATCGAACTGCAGAGTTAGTCAGACGGCGATCGCCTCATCTGCACAGCAGAAGATGAAGGATGCTGCTCCATCAATAAATGGTGCATATAGCTGGAAGTCTGTCCAATATAAGGCATCGAATCAGATCACAGCTGGCGCAGTCCTCGTGGGGGAACCATTGCCGCAGGTGACGGTTGAAAATAGTGTCGATGAAACTAAGCCCACGACTCTTTCATGGATGAAAGTCGACGAGAGCGGTCGTCCGTTAGGCGGGGCCGAATTCCGAGTCTGGACCTCCGGGCGTGTGGCGACTGAAGAAGATATTGTTCGCGAGAAAATTTCAGATTGTGTAGCAGACGAGCCTCGCGGCTGTGCTGGAATGACGGATATCGATCCGCGCGAAGGATACTTCACAATTCCCGATGCATTCATAGGTGACTATTTTATTGAGGAAACCCAAGCTCCGACCGGATATCTCAAGACTGACAAGAAGCTGTTCGGAAAGATTGTTCGAGCGGATCTTTCTAACGGGAAAAATGCGGGAAAGTTAATGAATGTCAGAGTAGCCTCAGACATTCTTCCTTCCCTTCCCATGGCCGGTGGGCTGAGCACGATTGTTTTTGTCATCGTTGGGATGCTTGCGCTACTGATCTCAGCTATAGCGGGAATTAGTAGCCTTCGCCATCGTCAGGGGGGGAGCCACGCGATAACTACGCCATGATGGCCTTCTCAACAGTAAGAAAATTTTTAACACAATCACTAAGGAGGATGTAATGGCTCGCACTAGTGCCATTCGCACCCGCGTGGCCTGCGCATTTGTGGCGATTCTTTCACTCATTGCGCTGAGCTTCGCAGCACCCATTGCCCATGCGGCAGAAGGAAATATCGATCCGAACACAAAGGGATCAATGACGATTCACAAGTTCGCTAATCCAGATTCTGGTCAAACTGGCGATGGTACGGACCTTGGCGAGAAGAAGCCGACAACTGAACCCGTTAGCGGTGTTGTTTTTGAATACCAGAAGGTTAAGGATATTAACCTCGCGACAGCTGAAGGCTGGGAAAAGGCAAAGACTGTCAAACTCACAGAGGGGCGTGTCATGCTTGGTGACCAGGCTGCCATCATGGATTCGGCAGTGGAGTTTGCTCCCACAGGAAGTAATGGGGAAACTACCGTCAAAGACTTGGCGTTAGGCGTGTACCTTGTGACGGAAAAATCTGCTCCTGCAAATGTGACTGAGAAGGCAGCTCCGTTCCTTGTAACAATTCCTTACCCGAACGAGAAAGAGTCTTTTCTCTACGATGTCCATGTCTATCCGAAGAATACTGTAGTGACTGATAAGGATTGGCCTATCAAGACTGTCAAGGGTGGCAATGACACTGTTCATTTTCCCGGTGACACGATTATGTGGGAGATCAAGCAGACTGTCCCGCAGCTTTCGACGAAGAAGCCACTAACGAAGTTTGAGATCAGTGATCAGCTCCCCAAGGGTGTTGATAAAATTGAGTCGAATGCCGTTGCTGTATCGGTGAAGCGAGGCGGTGAGGCTCCGGGACTGAAAGCAACCACGACAGTCAGTGAGACGAATCTCGTGACTGTGAAGTTTGAAGATGATCAACTTCAGGCATTGAAGTCTGGTGATGTCGTGACCGTAACAATCACCGCAAAAGTTGCTTTAACGGTTAAAGGAGACGAGCTCGCTAACCAATCCACAACGAACATCAACGATGTACAGTTCGGTTCCGTTCCGTCCGTGGAAGATATTGATCTGAAGAACCCGACAAAGAAGACTCCCACTGTTATCTCGTTCGCGCCTTTGAAGATCGACAAGGTGAACAAAGAGAATAAACCCCTTGCTGATGCTCAATTCCATGTGTGGCCGCTTCCTAAGAATGGTCAATGTGGTACCAAGCCTGAGAAAGCTCAGCTTATGACGACTTCAGGCGATCAGGGCACTGTGACTTTGCAGATGGCGATTGGAACGTACTGTGTCCAAGAAACTAAGGCGCCACTCGGCTATGAGATTGCAGCAGACTACGCCACGCCGCAGAAGATTGAAGTTGTTAAGGACTCAGGCAAGAAACTGACAGTGATTAATTTGAAGTCCGCACAAGCAGGAACCAACGGCCTCCTCAACCTGCCACTGACGGGTGCTGCCGGTATGGTGGTCATGACTCTTCTCGGTGCAGCACTCATTGCTGCTGCGTTTGGCTTCGGCTTTGTTGCGTTGCGTCGCAATAAGGACTGAATACGAGGGTATTGATCGCATCATCGATGCTGATTAATGTAATCGATTCAACTGGCCGTGGGGGGGGGGGGGGGGGGGCCGGCGCCCCCCCCCCCCCCCCCCCACGGCATCATGCATAGCGAGATGATGAAAATGTGGGAGATTGAGATGCGAGATACGAGTGAGATGCACAAGATCCTCTCTTCGTCCTCCACGCCCAGCGCTGAGAAACGTCAAAAGAAAGTGAACAAGTTGGCAGTAGTTGCAGCTCTGTTCTCGATTCTTGGAACCACCGTGTTGCTGTATCCCTCTGCCGCCCAATGGTTCAGCCAGCTACGGCAATCGCGCATCGTCTCTGCCTATGAGCAGATTGCTTCGCAGGCCGAACCTCAAGAAGCGATCCAAATCCGTCGTGCTCATAAATACAACCAGCTCCTTGCTGGTGAACAGCTTGTTGATATTGAAGGGCATATTCCAACGATCCGTGAAAAGGCGCGCACCCCCGAACACCACGGTATCGCCCCATACGTCGAACAACTCCGAGCGGACTATTCCGGGTTGATGGGACGTGTGATTGTGCCTGCTGCAGATATTGATCTCCCAATTTATCATGGCACTTCTGATGCCACATTGCTCAAAGGCGCTGGGCACCTTCAAGGGACGGCTCTGCCTGTCGGGGGCAACGGCACGCGCACTGTTGTGACTGCACACCGTGGCCTTGCTAATGCAGCGATGTTTACCTATCTTGATCGTGCGAAAAAAGGCGATGAATTTATTTTCCAAATCTTCGCACAGACCCTTGCATACCGCATTGTTGATATTCAGATTGTCGCGCCTGACGACACAAAATCGATTCGTGCGATTCCCGGAAAAGACCTTGCCACCCTCATCACATGTACACCACTTGGCATCAATACTCATCGAATTGTTATGACGGGAGAGCGTATTTATCCCACACCGGCTGATGCCAAAGAAATTGGTGAATCTGCCTCACAGCTACCTCGGTTCCCATGGTGGATAGTGATCTTGAGCGCCGTATTTATTCTCAGCTGTGCGTTCGTCTGGTTGACACGAACCCCTGTACCAGCACGGAAGCCTGAGAAGGAACCAGATCATCAGGACAACGGCAGTTGGTAGATTTGTCACTCACCGCTCATTGACTATGCTGGAGACATGGACAAACGACGTTATCAACTGGACTATGACTGGTTGTGGACAAATCCACCTCACAATGATGGCACGCCTGCCGTTTTACGGCTGACAGTCACAGATGGCAAAGAATCAGTTGCGCGCCTGGCTGTGGAACGCTGGTTTTCCACTCTCACCACCTTTGATGAAGATAGCTATGGGCGAGGCGGTTGGGCAGTCAGCGAAGTCACGCCTCCATCGTCGTCGGCCGGTGAGACGACAGCAGAAAAAACAATTGTCCTTGACATTATCGCCGGTGGCGAGGACGTGCTCGAAGCCATTGATGATGCTGCGGACAGTGCCTATGTCACGATGATTTCCGGCACGGATCTTGCAGTGACGTGGCAACAGCTCCCACGTGAGGGATCAGTGCAATAGGGGCACTTCTGCACCGGATACTGAACTGCGAACTGCTGAATTGTGTCCGCGGGTAAATGCCCTCTTTCCTGTGAGAAAATTTTTGGGCGCACCTTGTGGTGCGCCCAAAAATGATGAGTCCAGTCCTACTTCTTGTACAACGTCTTTGTCTGATACACAGGATCGGACGTGACATTGATGCCAAGCTTGCGGAGAATCTCGGTGTCCACACTCCCCAAAATAGTCGTGGTGTGAACATCGGTTCCGGCTAGCTCTCCAATTGCATCCAAAGCCGCATGAGCATTCGGATCTGATTCAGCAGAAACCGCCAAGGCAATCAACACTTCGTCCATATGCAAGCGCGGGTTTGCAGAACCAAGATGCTCTGTCTTGAGGGTCTGGATCGGGTGAATAGACTCTGGCGAAAGCAGAAGCAAGTCATCGTCCAGCCCTGCAATATGCTTGAGCGCATTGAGGAGCATCGCTGAAGAATTCCCCAAAAGCGTCGAGGTTTTTCCGGTGAGGATCGTACCGTCGGCCAGTTCAATTGCCGACGCCGGAGCCCCGGTTTCTTCAGCGACGCGCCGAGCAGGGGTAACCACCGGGCGGTCTTCTGGCTTCACGCCCAGTTTCGACATTGTGATGGCGATACGCTCAGACTGCACGGGCTCAAGCATCTTTTCTTCTTCAATCACACGGGCTTTGAAGTAACGGCGGATGACTTCTTGAGTCGAAGCGTAACGGCACGCCTCGTCGTCGCTGATGCAGTACCCGACCATGTTCACGCCCATATCGGTTGGGCTCTTGTAGGGTGACCTGCCCATCACACGCTCAAGGAGAGTCAAAAGAACAGGGAAAACCTCCACGTCGCGGTTGTAGTTCACGGCCTGGGTGCCGTAGGCGGCCAGGTGGAATGGGTCAATCATGTTGACATCATCAAGATCAGCTGTGGCTGCTTCATACGCGAGGTTCACCGGGTGATCGAGGGGAAGATTCCAGATCGGGAACGTCTCAAACTTGGCGTAGCCAGAGGTGATACCCTTCTTGGAATCGTGATACATCTGGGACAGACAGGTTGCCATCTTGCCCGAGCCTGGGCCAGGTGCTGTGACCACGATGAGATCGCGTGTGGTCTCGACGTATTCGTTCTTTCCATACCCCTCATCGGACACAATCAGCTCAGTGTTGGTGGGATATCCAGCGATGGGGTAGTGGCGCGTAACGGTCATACCCAAAGCCTCCAACTTGCGTTGAAATTCTGCAGCAGACATATTTTCCGGGGTTACCTGTGTCATCACGATATTGTTCACGAGGAACCCGCGTCCACGGAAAACGTCAACCAGACGCAGGACGTCTTGTTCGTAGGAGATACCGAGATCGGCGCGGACCTTCTTGCGTTCGAGATGGTGAGCGTTGACGGCGATCACGATTTCAATGTCATCGCGCAACTGATCGAGCATGGCAATCTTGTTGTCTGGCGTAAAGCCGGGCAGGACTCGCGAGGCGTGTAGATCGTCGAAAAGTTTTCCGCCCAGTTCGAGGTAAAGTTTCCCACCAAACTCCGCGCGGCGCGTGGCAATATGTTCGGACTGCATCTGGATGTATTTTGCGGAATCGAAGCCGATTTTCATGTGTCTCCTTGGACAAGTGCGGTTCGTACTAACTGATATTACGCTACGGGCGGGGTTTTGAGCGCCGACGTCGGTGCGCCTGTAGAGTGGGAAAAAAGACGATCTGCCAGCGGGGCGCGTGTTAATGCACGTGTTGCGCGGGTACACCACGGTGGGTGCCGACGTCGGGAATCGTGCGCGGGTCATAGAAAATGGAGGAAAAAATGTCGTTTTTGAGGACTGTTTTTGTGTTCGGTGCAGGGTATGTGCTCGGAACACGTGCTGGTCATGAACGTTACGAACAGATCAAGAAGGGCGCCCACAAGGTGTGGGAATCTGCGCCTGTGCGCAAGGGGCGCGGTGCTGCGAAGGAGCAAGCCGAGGCCGCCTATGCCGCAGCGAAGGAACAGGCAAAGGATGCTTTCGCAGCCGCCTCAGACGTAGCAGCGGAGAAAGCACACGAAGCGAAAGAAGCTGTCAAAGCGAAGATGGCTGAGAAGAACGACAAAGGCGAAGAAATCAGCGTCGAAGCTGTTCCTTACGACTCCTGAGCCTTTGCCTTATGTCACGCGGCGTCACAGCCGATAATGTCCAAAACGCCGCTTCCATGCGGCCATGAGCATCATTCCGTCGCGCCCGCGTACCACAGGGACGCCTGCGTTTTCGATATCGCAATCACGACGATTCGTTTCCGCAGCGTCCGTGGTGCCGTGGGCGAGGACTTGTTCCACCGGCCCCAGCTCACGAAGCGCGATCGCCTTCACCGACGACGGATGCTCACGCGCCAACTCGTCGTAGATGAGCGGATCGTGCTGACCGTCGTCGCCAATGAGAACCCACTCAATCTGCGGGAACATAATGAGCAAATTGCGCAGCTGAGTTTTCTTGTGTTCCTGTCCGCTTCGGAAGAGCCCTGTAGGTGTGGGACCCCAGTCGGTCATGAGCATCGGCCCTATAGGGAAATCGCGATTTTCCATGAACGTGCGCAGAGTTTCATACGTGTTCCACGCACCGGTTGAGAGATAGAAAACGGGCACATCAGAATCGCCATCCACGAGTGCTCGATAGAACTGTGCCATATGAGGCACAGCCTGGCGCGAATTTGTGTGTTTGACGAACGAGTTCCAAATCGCCAACATTGCGCGGGGCAGCCACGTGACAATGATAGTGTCGTCAATATCGGAGATGATCCCACGGCGGGTCTGCGGGGAAAGAATCATGATCTGCGCAGTGGCAGGCTCACCGGCGCTCGGCGTGAGGACTGCTTCGTGAATTCCTGGTTCGAGTCCATGATCTTCGACAATGAGATCGACGTAGCCCTGGCGATCAGTGCGCGTGGTGTAGGTGTGTTCACCGATCGTGACATCGACGCGCAAGAATCCAACTTGTGTAGTGAAAAACTGGTGCCAGCCGCGTTGCGCTTCTGCTGCTGCGGCGTCGGCCATTGCGACAGCTTCCCAAAACGATGCTTGTGCTGCTGACTGATTTTCTGCGGTGAGACCGATTTTTGCCAGCACGTCAGAGGGAAGGCGTTTCTCAGGCGGCGGTGCCATGAGTGCGCGTGCCATGATACGAACCTGGTGAGTATTGCCGTATCCCAGATAAGGCGTGATACGTGGCAACCATCCTTGCTGCCGGCGGCGCGCAATATTGCGCCTGTTTGTGAAGCCTTCGATGTTGCGCACGAGATCTGAAATTGCCATGAGGCTAGTCTAATCGTTGTGTTGTTGTCCTCGCGCAATGGCTAAGTGGCTATAGTGATCCGAAGAATGGTTTGGTGCATAGGCGTTTGATCCTGGAGTGCATGAGAGCGATTGAGTGTCACAATGAATGAGTTGAGGAACTACCCAGATTGGTGATGGGCTCTGCGTTACGGTTGGCAGGCGTCGCCAGCTTTTGCTACAGCTTCGACGATCATGCTTCTTGGTGTCGCTCTTATTCCGGCTGTCAACGTTCTATTAATTCGACAGCTCTCGAATTCTCTTTCAAATTCACATGGTGCAATCGGGCTCATTGGGGTGGCGTTAACCTCTCTGGCGGGCAATGGCAAAGACTCACCATCGCGCGTGCGTATCTCTCAGACGCACCCGTGTGGTTCCTTGACGAGCCAACAAGCGCAATTGACGCACCCACAGAAGAATTGATTTTTAACAAGCTCTCGAAAGAAGCGTCAAAAAGAATCATTATCCTCACCACCCACCGAGTCTCGACTTTACGATCCACAGGATTCATCTACGTTATGAAGAAGGGCACGATTGTCGAAGAAGGCACTTTCGGAGAACTCCTTTCACATGAAAGCGAGTTCAAACAAATGTTTCACTCCCAACTAGAGAACACCGCCGCCCTGAAATCAAAAACGCTTCCACAGGAATAGCGCCGTAGTTACTTGCCTTGAGCAGTTCCTTGATCTCGAAAAGTGTCACTGCGGTTGGGTGAAAACCCTTGACGTGTATTGGTAAAGATCGCCACGGTGGGTGTGCAAACCCCATTCGATGATTTTCCCTGTCGTGTCATACGCGGTGCGTTCGATGGTGAGCACGGGTTGACGCGTGGAAATAGCCAGGAGCCTCGCTTCGCGTCGGTCGGGCCGAAGAGCCGAAACAGTTTGCTGAGTGGATGCCACGATGATTCCTTTTTCTGCAAGTAGCTCATAGAGGCCGCGCTCTTCTAAATCTTCGCGCGCGGGCATGATTGCCACGGGCAACCAGTTGTACAAGATCGCCATGGGAGTGCCGTTTCTTAGCCGCAGGCGTTCGAGTTCAACCACTTGTGTGCCAACGTCAACGCCGAGTTTGGCGGCAATTGCGGCGGTGGCGAGCTTGTCGTTATATGTCAGGACTTGCGTGGTGGGGTGTTCGCCAGCGTTGCGCAGATCTGTATTGAGCGAGGGCATGTGGGCTGGTCGGTGAGCGGCGCGCGGGGCGACGACGGACCCAGTGCCGCGTTTGCGCAGCAGGAGTCCGCGGTCAACGAGGGTTTGCATAGCACGTCGCGCTGTCGGGCGTGACACCCCAACTCGGTGCGCAAGGTCAATCTCATTTTCGATGAGTGTCCCTGGCGTGAGTTCGCCACCAATAATCGCTTCTTCGATCGGCAGAGAAATCTGACGGTGAAGCGGAATATCGCTCGTGCGGTCAAGCGTGATTTTCGGGATGTACATAGTTCTCAGCATACGTTTTCGTGCGCACCGTGTGAGAAGAAAAATAAAAACACTAGACATTGCGTTTGTCACGTCATAGTGTTTTCTCTGTCGGTTAAAAGTGCTGAAAATACGGCATTCTTAAATTTCGTATTGACGCATAGAGAAATGAGAGCGGATGGACACGGTTGTTCAGGCGTGCGGAATCGTCAAACGGTATCCGGGCGTCGTGGCCTTGGCAGGTGCCTCTCTTGACCTGTGCGCAGGTGAAATCCACGGAATCGTCGGAGAAAACGGTGCGGGAAAATCTACCCTGATGAAAATTCTCGGCGGAGTGATTCAGCCCGACGAAGGACAGTTGCGCGTCAATGGAGAGGCAGTGCAATTCGGCTCACCCAAAGATTCTGAGCACGCTGGTATTGCCTTGATCTCCCAAGAACTCGCCCTTGCGGGAGATCTCAGCGTGGCACAAAATATCTTTCTCGGACGCGAAAAGCGTCGGGGGCTTTTCATTGACGATGACGCAATGGAAAATGCGGCACGCGATATCCTTGCGCGTTTAGGGGCAAGGATTGATCCGAGTCGTGCAGTTGCGACATTGAGCGTTGCGAACGCCCAGCTTGTTGAGATCGCGAAAGCTCTGAGTGTGGGAGCACGTGTCCTCATCATGGACGAACCCACTGCTGCCTTGACGGTCTCCGAAGTCAGCGCGCTGTTTACGGTGATGCGTGAGCTTGCAGCTAGTGGCGTTGCGGTTGTTTTTATTTCCCACCGTCTCGACGAAGTAGGTGAAATTTGCGATCGAGTGACAGTTTTTCGTGACGGTGAGGTTACTGCTTGCTTTGACAACTTCACTTCTGACGACCTTATTTCTGCAATGGTTGGCCGGGCGATCGATATGTCAGCTCGACCCTCGCACACTGTGCGTGAGGAGATCGGATTGCGTGTCCATGAGATCGCCACAGATGAGGTTGGCCCAGTGTCATTCACCGTCCACCGTGGAGAGATTTTCGGGCTTGCTGGCCTCCAAGGAGCTGGACGAACCGAAACGTTGCGCGCAATCGCGGGCGCAGACCGGGCGACGTCGGGAAGCGTGGAGGTGGCTGGCACACGAGTCGATAACCGCACGCCAGCAAGTGCTGTGAGGGCAGGAATCGGATACTTAAGCGAAGACCGCAAGCGATTCGGGCTTCTTCTCGACCAAACAATCAGCGAAAATATTGCGCTTGCCTCGCTTCACACCTGGCGTCGAGGAATCGTGCTCGATGATGCCGCTTTGGCGCAGGCTGCGGCATCGGCAATGGATCGCTTGGCGATCAAGGCTCCCAGCGCAGCCACACATGTACGCAACCTCTCAGGTGGTAACCAGCAAAAGGTGTTGCTCGCACGTTGGCTTGCTCGGGGACTTGATGTGTTACTCGTGGATGAACCCACACGCGGTATCGACGTCGGCGGGAAAGAAGAAATTTACGCTCTGCTCGAAGAACTTGCTGCACAAGGCTTGACCATCGTGGTGGCGAGTTCAGAGATCCCTGAACTCCTTCGCCTCACCCATCGAATTGGAGTGATGTGCGAGGGCCGACTTGCAGGCGTTTTGCCCAACGGGGACACCACAGAAGAGAAAATTATGGCTCTTGCCACTGCATTCAATTCAACTGAGCGGGAAAGTACACATACCAACTCTGCGCTGTATAAGGAGGAAGCCTAGTGAACATTGTTTCGCGAATCTACCGTCAACACCCTGCACAATTCCTCGTGGTGGTAGCGGAGCTCGTCCTCTTCGCAGTCTTTGCCCTCGCAAGCCCATATTTCATCGATCTTGATAACGTTTCGGCCCTCCTGCTCGATGCCTCGGTGTATGTGCTCTTAGGTCTAGGATTGACCTTCGTGATCTCCACCGGAGGAATCGACCTGACCCCAGGCTTTGGCCTGGCGCTGACCGGTGTCATGACAGCGTTGGTGATGACCAGTGTCGGCGGTCCCGCATGGCTTGCGATTGGATCTGGAATTCTGGCCGGCATTGCAGCCGGTGCTGTGTTGGGTGCCGTTAATGGCTATTTAGTTAGTTACGTCGGAATGCAGCCGATGATTGCCACCCTCGCCATGATGCTGGTGGCGTGGGGAGCTGCCTTGACGATCACGGGAACTTCATCCATACCGCTCGGTGATTTTGATGTGTTCGTGTCGATTGGCAACGGGAAAACTTTCGGCATCACCAACGCCGTCTTCGTCTTCGTTGCCGCCGCGGCCGTGGCGCATTTCCTCCTCAAACACACCATCATCGGGCGATACGCGCTCGCCATCGGGTCCAATGAAGAAGCAACGCGACTTGCCGGTATCGACGTCAAACGATGGAAATGGCGGATTTACGTTCTCGGTGGTATTTTCACCGGTTTGGCTGGAGTGCTCATGGCCTCACGCCTCGCCTCTGGCAAACCAGATGTGGGGCAGTCCTACGAAATGTATGCCATCGCTGCCGCGGTATTGGGTGGTGCTTCACTGACTGGCGGGCGGGCATCCGTTTTTGGCACGGTTGTCGGCGCGATTCTTATTGCAACTCTGCGCAACGGTGCAGTTCACCTCGGTGTATCTGATCAGCACCAGAAGATTTTGCTCGGAGTTGTTGTCTTGTTGGCAGTGTGGCTCGATGTGCGCCGACGGAAGAAGGTGGGCGATGCGTAAAACTTCCGCTATACGTTGTGTTTCCGTTGCCCTGGTTCTTAGCTTTCTGTTGGGCGGTTGCGCGGGAGTAGGCGAACGTGCATCGCGAGCCAACGGGCGGATGGACATCGCCGTCGTCGCCAAGGGCTACGCTTCTCCATTCTGGGCGACGACGAAAGCCGGTGCAATGGCGGCTGGCCGTGACCTTGGCGTCGACGTCACGTTCAACGGCCCGGATACCGAATCCGACGTTGTACGCCAGGTTGACCAGCTCAATCTCGCCTATGCGATGAAACCGAATGCGCTGGTGGTGGCTGCGCTTGATGAGAGCGCGTCAGTGGTGGCGTTGCGCCAGTTCAAGGGCAAAGGAATCCCTGTGGTTGCCTTCGATTCGGGAGTGCCCGGTTCAGATATTCCTGTGACCACAGTGTCCACAGACAACTACGGTTCAGCGCGTGAGGCAGCTAAGCACATGGTCGAGTTGGCTGGAGGAAAGGGAGAGTTGGCGGTGCTCGGTACTTCGACGACGTCGGTGACAGGGCGTGAGCGTCGCGACGGTTTCGTTGATTACATCAAAGAGAATGCGCCGGGGATGAAAATCGTGGCGATCGAATACAACGAGTCGGATCAAGCGAAAGCTGAAGGTCAAGCGTCGGCGATCTTGCAGGCTCACCCTCATCTTGCGGGCATGTTTGCCACCGACGATGACGGGGCTGTTGCGGCAGGTCAGACGGTGGCGCGCAGCCGGAAGAACGTCATCGTGGTTGGTTACGATTCTGGCAAAGTGCAACAGGACATGATTCGCGCTGGTCAGATCGCGGGTTCAGTGACGCAAAACCCGTATCGGATGGGGTATCGCGCAGTGGCTCAAGCGGTTCTTGCCGCAAAAGGCGAAAAGATGCCGCAGCAGATCGACTCTGGTTTCACCTGGTATGACGCGAAAAATATTGACGATCCCGCGATCCGCGAAGCTCTCTATGACTGATCGATGGCATCGGCATCGGCTATATGCGTAACTGATGCCGGTGCGCACGGATGCGCGATAGCATGAGCGCATGAACGAAGTGAATGTTGCAATTGACCCATTTTGGGATGTGAATATCGATATTCCTGGCGTGAACGTCGTCCGCTGGGATCTCAACGGTGAAGCTCCTGGCCCGCTCGACATCGTCGTGACGGGGCATTGGGTTCCCAAAGACGGCCCTGAGCGTGTGGCTGCAGCGGGTGCGAGACTTCTTCAGATCGGTTCGATTGGCTACGACTCCGTTAACCCCGATGTGCCTGAAGGCCTCCAGGTTGCCAATGCGGCAACAGTGCATGAGACTGCTACATCTGAAATGGTTCTCACGATGCTCCTTGCAGGGCTGCGTAATATTCCGCAGATGGTAGCCGATAACAAAGAACACAAGTGGAATATTTTCTACGATGAAGGTCTGGCAGATAAGAAGGTCATGCTCATCGGTGTGGGCGGAGTTGGCAAGGAAATCATCAAACGCCTTGAGCCGTTTTCAGTGGATTTGACCTTGGTGGCATCTCGTGAACGTGATGAAGACTTCGGGCACGTCTACTCGCTTGAGCAGATCGATGATCTCCTTCCACACCAAGATGTGGTTATCATTGTTATTCCTGCAACCGAGACGACAAAAGGCCTGGTGAACAAGGAATTTTTGGCGAAAATGAAGGATGGAGCTACCTTCCTCAATGCTGGTCGAGGTGCGCTTGCCGTCACGGACGATCTGATTGCCGAGGGCGGACGGCTCAAGCTCCTCATCGACGTGGTGGATCCTGAGCCGCTCCCACAAGATTCGCCGCTTTGGGACGTTGCTCAGCTGATCACTTCGCATAATGGAGGAAATACTCGAGCGATGCATCCGCGTATGGAGGCTCTGATCGAGCGGCAAGCGAAGCATCTGCTTGCGGGTGAGCCATTCGAAAACGTTGTCCTGGGGAAGTAGCGTGGAGTTAACAACCGAGTAATCCCTGACCCCAGCGCGATAAACGGCGCTGGATTTGGGCGAATTCATCCTCACTCAATCCGAAATCTGCTGCGGCCTGAGTGGGGATGTTTTTTACCCCGAGCAACCGGTAGCCGAACATTCGTCGGTTGAATTCACGATCTTCATCGTTCGCTAACATCATCAGTTCGAGTCCAGTGTACTGTCCAGACTCGATAAGCGTATCGACAGCGATATAGTCCTGGGTCTGCCCAAATGAATTGAGGCGAGCAGTGAGCTGCCCAGCTTCGCGATCCTGGTCAGTGGTCATTTTTCCTCCAATAGAGCATTGACGATGGGAATATCTGTCAGTGTCCGTTTCGTTCACTGACTGCGCCAACTCCCGATATTGTTTTCGCGAGTGTCAGCCTAGCAACGATGTGGTGTCGATGATGCCAGGGCAAGTGATACGCCAATGAGTGCAGGGATACATTCAGGTTGGGATAAATGATCACCGTGGACTCAGTGGCCGAGTCCAGAGAATCTGGATCGGCCACTGAGCATATTCACGTGGTGACGAGTGAATCCTCATTCGGAAATCTCGCGGCGATCTTCGCTCCACATCGTGTGGAATGTTCCATCCTTATCCACACGTTGGTAGGTGTGTGCGCCGAAGAAATCTCGCTGTGCCTGGATCAGGTTGGCAGGCAGGCGATTTGCGCGGATTCCGTCGTAGTAGGACAACGACGAAGAGAACGCCGGCACTGGGAGACCTGCCGAGGTTGCAAAAACAACCACTTCACGCCACGCCGACGTCGCCTTCGTGATGACATCGGCGAAGAACGGAGCGGCGAGAAGAAGCGGTAGCCTAGGGTCGGCCTCGTAAGCCTCGGTGATGCGGTTGAGGAATTGAGCACGGATGATACAACCGCCGCGCCAGATACGAGCCATCGATCCGAGATCCACGTTCCAGTTGAATTCTTCGGACGCTGCGGTAATGAGCTCGAAACCTTGCGAGTATGCCACGACTTTTGAGGCATAGAGGGCAAGGCGGATGCTTTCGATGAAAGCTTCTTTATCGGCAATCTCAGGAAGAGTGACATCCGATGGGAACACCTCAGCTGCTGCAGCACGCTGAGGGACGGAGCCGGAAAGAGCGCGAGCGAACGTTGCTTCAGCAATACCCGTGACAGGGACACCCATGCCGGCGCCATTTTGTACGGTCCATGCTCCGGTACCCTTCTGAGCAGCGCGGTCAGCAATGATGTCGACGAAGGAGCGCCCGGTTTCTGCATCAGTGTGGTGGAGAACTTCAGCGGTGATCTCAATCAAGTATGATTCGAGCTCGCCTTCGTTCCATGTGGAAAAAACGTCTCCGATCTCAGAGGCGCTCATTCCCAGGCCGACACTCATGAGGTTATAGGCTTCTGCGATGAGCTGCATATCAGCGTATTCAATGCCGTTATGCACCATCTTGACGAAGTGGCCTGCACCGTCAGCGCCAACGTAGGTGGCACATGGGATGCCATCAACATGTGCCGAGATCTTCTCGAGCATCGGGCCGAGGCGTGTGTACGATTCCGGCGTGCCACCCGGCATAATCGAGGGGCCATTGAGAGCGCCTTCTTCACCGCCGGATACTCCCATGCCCACGAAATGCAACCCGCGTTCACGCAGTGCCGCTTCGCGGCGTCGGGTGTCGGTGTACAGAGCGTTGCCAGCGTCAACGATGATGTCGCCTTCCTCCATGAGATCAGCGAGCTGGTTGATGACAGCGTCCGTCGGAGCACCAGCTTTGACCATGATGATCGCAACGCGTGGGGTTGACAGCGAGGAAACAAAATCTTCCATCGAAGCCGAGGGATAAAACTCTCCATCGGTGCCATGAGCGGCCATTACCTTCTCTGTTTTTTCGCTCGAACGGTTGTGGATCGCCACTTTGTAACCGTTGCGTGCCAGATTGCGCGCCAGGTTTGAGCCCATCACTGCCATACCGGTGACGCCGATATCGGCCACACCCACGGGCGCCTTCTCAAAAGCCATTTTTCTCCTTTGGACAGTAGTTTGACGGGCTCAATTTTACGCATATTTGGACGGTCGCGGAGAGGACTTGTCCGGTGGCGAACACTAGCTCGGTCTGTGGAAAGCAGTGTGGGGTGACGAGTGAACCGACTGTAGGGCTCAGCCCTGAGCGGCGTCTGCGTGTTTCCTGAAATCACTGTAAAACCGTAGAAAATCGGGGGTGTTACGTATTCGTAATTAAGTGTTGCCTAACTGTAACGTGATACGGAACGCACCGTGCAGGTGTCGTCCAAAAAGTGTCCTACCCCGGTGCTAGCCTGAAACACATAGATATTTGGAGGAGATGTTGTGACACAAATTCAAGGGCAGCCGATGCAAGGTGATCACCCACGCATTATTGGACTCGATGGTCTGCGCGCTATTGCTGCGGGCATCGTGGTTCTGTACCACCTGTTACCTCATACGGTGCCCGTTGGTTTTGTTGGTGTTGACGTCTTCTTTGTGATCTCGGGCTTCCTCATCACTTCGCTCCTTCTACGTGAGGGCCAAGCGACGGGTCGTATTCGTTTTGGGCGTTTCTGGATGAGGCGTTTTCGCCGGCTCTTCCCTGCCGTGATCGTTGCTGCGTTAGGAGCAGCTGGGATTGCAGCACTTGTTGGCGGTGATGCAACAACCGGGCTGAGGTGGCAGCTAAGTGGCGCTCTCACCGGTACCTATAATTGGTTTCAAGTGGCCAATAGCTCCTCCTATTTTGATGCATCAAACCCCCTGCTCTTGACGAATTTGTGGTCACTTGCTGTTGAACTTCAGTTCTATTTTGTGTGGCCAATTATTCTCATTCTTCTCGTTGCTTTGGTTCAGAAGAAAGCAATGCGAGTCGCAATTGCTGTGGCCTTGGCTGCGTGTTCAGTAGCTTGGCATGCACACCTGACAACAATCGACGTTACTCGTGCCTATGTGGGGACCGATTCACACTCCTTCGGTCTCATGATCGGTGCCGCAATTGCACTTGCTCTTCCTGGCGTCATGGTTCAACGTTTGCCAGAGGCATCACCACATTGGGGGCGTGCAGCGTTCGCCGCGCTCATTGCACTCATTGCCTTTGGGATTTTTGCTCCCGACGGCGCATGGATGTACCCGTGGGGAATGGTCATTGCATCGGTTCTGTCTGCAGTAATTGTGCGTGGTTTGCTTCCGGACGTTCGCAAAGGAATCGGCCCGTATCTGGCTCAACTCCTCGAATCTCGATCGATGGTGTGGCTCGGTCAGCGTTCGTACGGTATTTATCTATGGCACTGGCCGCTGTGGGTCATTTTCTTCTACGCAGTCAATCTCAATGTGGCTCTTGAAGCAGTGCTCATCGTGATCGCATCTGTGGTCTTGGCACATGTGTCCTATTCTTACGTTGAAAATCCGATCCGTACACAGACATTCGTGGGCTGGATTCGTGGGTTGCGTCAATCTGCTATGCGCGCCACCGTCTACGGAGTTGCTGCCACACTTCTTATTGGTACTTCGGTCTACGGTGCGGTGATGTCCTCGAACCTCACCTCGGCGCAGCTCCTGGTTCAGCACGGTCAAGAAGCTCTTGAACGAAGCCAGAAAGCGGCGGAGTCCAGCCGTCCGAAGAAGAATGTTCCCCAGAGCAAGTCTGATCAGCAGTCCGATGGAAAATCTGATCCAGCCGGCGGTCAGAAAGATGAGCAGAAGAAGAAAACCATCACGGGGGATCGTGTGACGGTCATTGGTGATTCCGTTTCGCTTGCCTCCGCCGGAGCTCTGGCACAGGCACTGCCAGGAATCTACATTGACGCGAAGGTATCACGCTCCCTACAAGCCTCTCCAGCGGTCGCAACACAGCTTCAGAGCCAAGGGAAGCTCAAAGAATACGTGGTGATCGGTTTAGCAACAAATGGTAACTTGCCTACGCGCTATATTGACAAACTTTTCGATGCTGTGGGTGAGGGACATAAGTATGTGTTTGTCACTGGATTTGCTCCTCCTTATGCGACATGGGTGCCTCAGGCAAATCAGCAGATCGCACAATTGGCGAAGAAATATCCAGACACTGTTCGTGTGGCTGACTGGGCATCAATTGCAAAAGCAAATGTTGAGCTGCTCGCGGGGGACAAAATCCACCCTGGCCCGAAAGCTGCCGCCCTTTATGCGGCTGAAGTCAAGCGAGCATTGGCAAGCTTCTGAGAATTCCCGTTTGATATACAGACACGTGAGCATCTGGATAACTGGCTATTTCGTGGGAAAAAGACACAGAGAAGGATAGATGCATATATTGGTGGCCCTGAATTTTATTCAGGGCCACCAATATATGCCCTGCTCTGATATGGCAATTCGCGTCTCACAATGTGAATAAATTTTCCTCAGAGAGAATACTTCTTGTTCAATATCTGTTAATTCTGCGCAATTCCCAGCAGAATTCCTCAGAAATGTCAGGAGTTAACGTGAGAAAGCCAAAGCTATTCGCCTTTGTTGCCGCTCTCGCTGTTGCCGCCTCTGGAGCACCCGCGGTTGCCGCCCAACCGTCGGAGCTAGGGGCACCGACGTCGCCGTCGGACGCATCGCCCCCGAAGAGCGCAACTGCCCAGAGCCTGCCCGAGCAACTTGCAGCCCCACAAAACGTCAAGGACACAAGCCGAATTACCGTCACAGTGATGTTGAAGGAGCAGCCTGGGCGTCCCTCCACTCGTGTCGAATCGTCCAACCTTGACAAGCAAAACTCCCTCATTAAGAAGTGGGAAAAGAAATATAACCTCAAGGCTGGCGCAAAAGCGGGCTTCCTTGTCAACGGTTTCCAAGCCACGCTTCCTGCGAACCAACTTGCTAATCTTCAGCGTGAACCCGAAGTTGCATCGGTGGCAAAGCAACGGTTGTACTTCCCAGCAGAAAATAATGCCCGACAGATGGAAGGCGTTGTTCAAGCATGGAAGAACCACGGTGTTGATGGTCGTGGCATCGTCGTTTCGGTGATCGATTCGGGTATCGACGTCAAACACCCCGATCTGCGCCTCGATTCCGACGTGAAGGGACGACTCGCACCGGATACCGCTCACGGTTTCACAGCGAAGGTTCCGTTCGGCTACAACTACGCCGACAATAACTTCGATGTCTACGATCGCGGATCTCAACACGGCCAACATGTGGCCGGTATTGTGGCAGCAAACGGCAAGGAAGGGCCGGAATCTCCTGATTTCCCCAAGGAGAACCGCATCGATGGTGCTGCGCCAAATGCGCAGATCCTCGCAATGAAAGTGTTCTCCAACAATGGCCAAGCTGGTGCAGCGGATATCAACATCATCCGTGCTATCGAAGACTCAGTGAAGCTCGGCGCCAACGTCATTAACATGTCGCTCGGTTCGCCTAACGGCATGGCCAATCCATCCGACGGTGTTGAGCGCGCACTGAAGAAAGCTTACGAAGCTGGCGTCATGACGGTGATCGCAGCGGGTAATGAGGGCCAGAACTTCTCGCCTGACAACTCAACCATGGATCTCATTGGCCAGCTCGACGACGGCACCGTCGGATCGCCAGGTGCGAATAATCCCGGCCTGACTGTTGCCTCTATCGACAACACACAGCAATCCCTTCCCTTGGCATTTGCGAAGGCTGATAACCAGGGCGAAGAAGACTTTTTCTACCAGCTCGCTTCTGGAAAGATTGATGGGAAGGAACACGAGCTTGTCGACGGCGGCTACGGCTCTGCCGACGAAGTGAAAGGCAAGGACTACTCCGGTAAGTTCGTTCTGGTTCAGCGTGGTAAGGATATCTCGTTCACCGAAAAGTACAAGAATGTCTTCGAGCATGGTGCAGACGGCATCGTGGTCTACAACCACAAAGACGGCGGCGACAAATTCCTCGGAATGGCAGGTGTCGATAAACTTCAGCAATTTGGTGTCTTCCTTTACCACTCATCCGGAAAGAAGCTTGCCGACGCGATGACGGCTGGCAAGAAAGTGACCGTTCGCTTCACCCATGACCAAAAGCTCGTAGATTTCGGATACGCCAACTTGCGTCCATCGGAATTCACCGGCTGGGGTGCCACCCCGAATCTTGATTTCACGCCGAATATCGCTGGCATCGGTGGCGCAGTCTACTCATTGCACAACGACGGCAGTTACGCGAACAATTCAGGGACCTCGATGGCGTCCCCGAATGTTGCAGGGCTGTCAGCCCTGATGTACCAGGCATACGCTAAGCGATTCGCGGGTCTTACCGGACCACAGCTCATCGAGCGCGTATCCACTGCGCTCCAGAACACAGCGTCAATCCCGAAAGATGAAAAAGGGGTTCCGCACCCCACTCGCCAAGTTGGCGCTGGGCTGGCAAACGTCGATGCCGCAATTTCCACCAATGTGTTTGCCACGGTGGACGGCAAACCGAACGTTGCTCTGCGCCAAGTCAATGAGTCTCGCTCCTTCGTCGTCACGCTCGAAAATCTGGGCAAGGAAGCCGTGACCTACACGGTTCCTGAGCAGGTCGTTGTGAATGAAACGAACGAAGCTGGCAAGAACACTCTTCCGCTCAAGTCGAACGAAACTCTTACTGCCAATAAGCACGAAGTTAGCGTTCCGGCTGGTAGCAAGGCCACGGTGACATTCACTTTGAATCCTGACACCTCACGTGCTCACTTCATCGAGGGATGGGCAATGCTTGCGTCAGCCGATAAGGCGAAGGCTCCTGATCTCCATGTTCCATACTTGGGATTTGTGGGCGACTGGAACGCTGAGAAGATCGTGAAGGAACCTGGCCAGGAACTCATGCCAGGCAAATCGGTGGGCACGTACACCAAGCTGGTTTCGACTCTGTTTGGCAAAACCATCCCGATCGATTCCGTGGCACAAAAATTCAATGATGAGGACGCAAAGCTCTGGCTCTCGCCGAACGACGATAAGCGCCTCGACGTGATGACTCCTGCTCTGATGATGATGCGTAACGCGTCTGACGTGAAGTATGAGGTTTACACCGCCGATGGCAAACTTGTGAAGAAACTCGGCCAGGAGCAGGGCGTTCGCCGTGAAACCTGGGGCGACGTGGTCGCAAAGGACTTCACAAATGTTCAGTACGTTGCTTCCTCATACGAGTTCGATGGTCTGATGTGGGATCCGCAGAAAGCTGACTTTACCAAGGTTCCAGAAGGCCGCTATATCTACCGCGTGTCCTCACGTCTGTCGGATAAGTTCGACTGGCAGGTCACCGATCTTCCCTTCGGCGTGGATTACACGGCTCCGAAGATCGTCTTCGGTGACGTCGTCAAGGGCAAAAACCCTGGAGAACCGAGCATCATCAACCTCACGATCGTTGAAGAACTCTCCGGAATTCCATACGGCCTGAGTGCAGTGACCGACGACGGTACTGTTTTGCGTTACCCGTCCATCAAGCATGATGGTCCAGGCGCTCCTGGCGTCAAGGGAACCAATTACACCGTGGCGGTTCCTGAAGGCACGAAGTTCGTGTCCTTCGGTACCCAAGATCGAGGACTAAACGAAAGCTCCGCAACGAAGGTTCTCACGGGAACCACTCTCGTCGTCGGCAATGAGTCGCAGATCAACACCAAGCCGCTGGGGCCGACGTCGAAGCTCGTCAAGGATGGAAAGCTGGCTGTTGCTGGCGTCGCTTCGCCGGATATCACCAAGGTGACAATCAATGGGAAAGACGCCGCACTGGCCGATTCTCAGTTCACTGGTGAGGTCAAGCTCGCTGAAGGTAAGAATACTGTAGAGATCAAGGGTTATGACGCATCCGGCAAGGAAGTTGCCGCTGCGACTCTCACTCCGTACTACGACACCGTTGCTCCAAAACTTGCTGTGACAAACTCTCTCAAGGGCATGGTTGCGTTGCGCGATAGCGGTGAAGCAGTACTGACCGGACACGTCTCTGACAACAACCCTGATGCAAAGCTTACGGTCAAGTCCGGTTTCAAGTACGCCAAGGTTGAAGCTGATGGAACGTTCTCGATCACGGTCAAGCCAAAGGATACCGATTCCTCGGTCACCCTCGTCGCATCAGACGGTGCCAACACCACCACAGTGGCTGTACCGATCGCGGATCGTGAGCAACCAGTAATGAAATTTGACGGCCCGAAGTGGCTCAACGCTCAATGTGCGCCGACTCTCGCCTCCTGCGTCGTTCCTCTTGGACCGGATCAGGTTAAGGACGGAAAATTCACTCTGGTGGGCAAGGTCAATACCCCCATGGGTTCGATGACCGTTACTCCTGAAGCGCGTGTCGAGAATGGTAAGTACGTCGGTGGTGACCCGATCGTTGTTCAGCCTCGTCAAGACGGCCTGATTGCTATCCCGTTCACCGGTATCACTACTGGCTTCAATGATTTCGCGTACTCGATCACTGATCCATCAGGAACTGTGCGCATGTCCGGCGCAATGAGCCTTCTTGTGGACGTCAAAGCTCCGACAATCACATTTGAGGATCCGACTCTCATCTCCGGCACACTTTTCACCAACAAGGATGAAGTGGTCTTCAAGGGCACCGCGTCCGACGACGGCTGGGGCTACACCTTCAAGATCAACGACTCTGTGGTTGAGGAACTGTTCAACTTCACCGGACATGGGCCCGAATCGAACGAACGCCACTTTGCTCAGGCAGTCGCAGTCAAAGATGGGGACACTATCTTGCTGAAGTTTGTGGACGGCCTGGGGAATGAGCTCACCGGAATGATCCCAGTGGTGGTGGACAAGATCGCACCTGACGTTGCAGTTTCGGCAACGGAAGGCGATGTCATCCGTGACGGCTCGACTGTCACCACGACTGCAACTGATGATCATCTCGCATCTGTCGCAGTCAACGTTGTAGGCCCAGATGGTTACACATTTGACAAGAAGATCGATAACACGCTGACAGCGACGCCAGTGAGCGTGCAGGATGTTCTCAAACGCGAAACAGCAGACCACGATGCCGAGCCTGACGACGGTGAAGCGAACGCCGATGCACAGGAGACAACGCCAGGTGACACGGCATCTGCGACGGACACGAAGGGCACTCAGGCAAAGGTTGAGACAACCAAGCGTGACATCCCATTTGTGACCAAGGATCTTAAGGCTGGTCAGTACACCTTGACAGCAACGGGTGTCGATTACGCGGGCAACGTCACGACGGCAGCTGTGACCTTCACCGTCGACGCCCTGCCAGTGATCTCGGGTGACGATGAAATTAACCTCACCTTGGAAGCCACGCAGTTGGGTGACCCTGACCAGGTGCTTTCGCACTACACTGTCACGGACGATTCCGATGCGAAGCTCTCCGTTGCCAAGGGCACGATCCTTCATGAAGGAAAGAACACAGTGGTGTTGGTTGCCACCCAAGCCGATGGCTTTGAAGTGACGCGCACCGTGACGGTTAACGTCACCCTCAAGGCATTGATCCCCGACGGAGAATCCTCTGGGCTCGTGATTGATGGCTCGGGCGACGTAGCCATCGATAACACATCAGGTGATGCTGGCTCGACTGGTTCAACCGGCACGGGCACTGATGGAACTTCCGGTAAGACTGATGGAACTTCCGGTAAGACTGGTGGAACTTCCGGTAAGACTGATGGAACTTCCGGTAAGACTGGTGCAGATGCCGGTCTGACTGGAAAGGACAAGGTTCACAAGCATACAGGAACGTCTGTGGACTTCCACAAGGGCAAGGTGAAAACAAAGGACATGGTGCTCTCACTGGGTAACCATTCCTCGGCCAAACACACAGTCGCCTCAACCCCAACCCCAACCCCGACGTCGAAGGCATCCCTTGCATACACGGGTGTCTCAGCAGCGGGTCTTGGAGTCCTGGCGATTGCGTTGATGGGTGCAGGAGTATTTGCGACCCTTCGTAAGGAACGTCAGTAAATTCAGCACTCAGTGATCAATCAAGGGGCCGGTGGGAACTACTCCCACCGGCCCCTTAATACAGGCATTGTGCTACTTCAGGGCTGCATCAACCACAGCTTTTGCCTCTTCCTGAACCTTGGCAAGATGCTCGGATCCCTTAAAGGATTCAGCGTAAATCTTGTACACGTCCTCGGTTCCTGAGGGGCGTGCAGCGAACCACGCATTTTCTGTTACGACCTTGAGCCCACCAATCGCGGCACCGTTGCCCGGTGCTTCGGTGAGCTTGTCCAGGATGGGTTCACCAGCGAGAGTGGTTGCGCTGACGTCATGTGGAGCGAGTGCGGCAAGCATAGCTTTCTGCTCCTTCGACGCCGGAGCATCGATACGAGCGTATTCACTTGCTCCGTAAGTATTGACCAATTCGCGGTGGAGAGCCGATGGGCTCTTTCCTGTCACTGCCATGATTTCGCTGGCAAGCAGATCCATGATCAGACCATCCTTGTCAGTGGTCCACACCCCACCATTTTGACGCAAGAAAGATGCACCTGCAGATTCTTCGCCGCCAAAACCGATCTCTCCCGAGATCAGTCCAGGGACGAACCACTTGAAGCCTACAGGGACTTCAATGACACGCTGACCCATCCCGTTCACCACACGGTTAATCAGCGAGGAAGACACAAGAGTCTTTCCAATGCCTGCGTTCGCAGGCCACTGCTCACGATGAGTAAAGAGATAGTTGATCGCAACTGCCAAGTAGTGGTTCGGGTTCATCAGGCCAGCGTCGGCAGTGACGATGCCATGGCGGTCGGAATCGGCGTCGTTTCCTGTGGCAATGTCGAACGGCGCTGCCACACCGGCAGTCTTCATTCGCGCGACAAGTGATGCCATGGCGTAGGGACTCGAACAATCCATTCGGATCTTGCCGTCCCAGTCCAAAGTCATGAAGCTCCAGCGTGGATCGACTTGCGGGTTCACAACTGTCAAATCGATACCGTAGCGTTCGCCGATTGCACCCCAGTATTCTGCAGAGGCACCACCCATCGGATCAGCTCCGATACGGACGCCGGCTGAGCGGATTGCGTCGAAATTGATTATCGATGCGAGGTCATCGACGTATGCCGAAAGGTAGTCATGGCCGCGCGTGGTTTGTGCTGCCATGGCTTGCTCGTAGGGAAGACGGGCAACAGTGCGCCATCCTTCGCGCAGAATCTCATTTGCGCGTGTAGCGATCCACTTTGTTGCCTCCGTGCCTGCCGGGCCACCGTGAGGCGGATTGTATTTGAATCCTCCATCACGCGGCGGGTTGTGCGACGGGGTGACGACGATGCCGTCGGCAAGCCCTGGACCGTGGGTACGCACGCCGTCGACGGTGTCTGCGCCGTTTGCAGTGAGGATCGCGAGTGAAACTGCTGGAGTGGGAGTCCACGATCCACGTGCGTCGACGCGAACTTCGACGTCGTTTGCGGCGAGCACTTCCAGAGCGGTACGTTCTGCAGGTTCGGAGAGCGCGTGGGTGTCACGGCCGATATAGAGTGGGCCGTCCGTTCCTTGGAGACGCCGGTACTCAACAATAGCCTGGGTGGTTGCGACGATATGTGCTTCGTTGAAAGCACCATCAAATGCGGAGCCTCGGTGCCCGGATGTTCCGAAAACAACCTGTTGAGCGGCGTTGTTCGGATCCGGTTCGATGTTGTAATACGCCGAAATAAGGGCGTCAACGTCAATTAAATCTTCTGGCGTTGCTGGCAATCCTGCTCGTTCATTCATGCCTCCATTTTGGCACACTTCAAGCAGTCGTCCAGCGACGCAAGGCCTACTGACGAATTGCGAGTGTGACACTCGAAAAACTCCTGACGTCCCACGCAGTTCCTGGCCAGCGCTTTTGAGCTTCGGAACGAACGACATCGGGCGACTTATCGGAGACAATCCAGTAGTCAGGGACTACATCCCCGATGGTCTGATCGAAGTACACCGTGTTTCCAGGAACGAGATAAGCCATATGGCGAGTGTCGCTCGCGATCCTTGCTCCAGGTGGGATAGCGGCGATGGCGGCAGTCGAATCCTTTGGAACTCGGATATAGGATCGCGTTGCGATCAAGGTTGGCGCTCCTGTCCACGTGACGAACGTGGTAGCCGCAAGAGAGACGACGATGCCGACGCTGATCCACCGACGTCGGGAAGCGGTTGGCAAAGAGGACAACCGCAATTTTGCAACGCCGTCGGCGGCTGCGAGGATGACAATCGGCATTAACGTAGCTGAATAGTGCCACTGCCACCCCCAATATGTCACAGTGTCGCCGGCAAAGCGCCACAGGAGCGTGGGTAAAGTCAGGATGATAAGGGGTGAACGCAGACAGACCACTGCGCCAAAGGTAACGAGAAGGACAAGCGTTACCAGCTTTATTCCGGGAACAAAGAATCCAGTGGCGATCTCAAGAAATGGTCGGCTGACCTTCGCGGCGTAATCCCACTGGCCGTGCGTATTGAAAGCAGGAAGAAAAAAGACGATTTCGAGGACAAACCACACCGCGCCCCAGACCCCCAGGACAGACCAGAGCTTTAACTCTTTGGCCATGCGCGAGCTCAGCCAGCACCGTAGACCTGCGAGAACTGCGAAGGCAATGACAGTTAAGGGGAGATCTTCTTTGACAAAGACAAGACCACCGATAAGAATCGCTGCTTGCACAAGCCGACCGCGCAGATATGCCACCAGTCCGAAAGCGAGTAGTGGAACTGCGAAAGCGATCTCGTGGAATTGGCTCCATGCGGCATTCCATATTCCCCAGCTCAATGCGTAAGACACAGGAAGTGCGTGCCCTATCCATCTGGGGTAGCCAGCGTAGCGAATCAACCTCGGAACGTACCATGCAATAGGAATAACCGAAAGTGCGAACAAAAAATTCTGAGCGATCAACAAAGTTAGCCCTGAAGGCGCGAGCCAATAGAAAGGCGTCAGAA
The DNA here is from genome assembly GCF_053585065.1 of Arcanobacterium sp. (ex Cirak et al. 2026). Lineage (NCBI taxonomy): Bacteria > Bacillati > Actinomycetota > Actinomycetes > Actinomycetales > Actinomycetaceae > Arcanobacterium > Arcanobacterium sp. (ex Cirak et al. 2026). Next base: position 38,482 of record NZ_JBQJCE010000001.1, on the reverse strand, counting down.
TCAACAAAATGGGATGGAAATGATCTCCCCAGAGATTAAAGCCGGGAGCTTTGATATCCACGATCGGCTCGGAAAAATGCGAATACTGCTCCATCAGTTGCGTGAAAATACCGAGATCCCAGGAAGGAGAGATGAAGTTGCGCCACTGCCACACGCTGATGACACTCAGACTGAGAAAAACTGCAAGCGAGAGAAGGAGTGGGAAATCCTTCCGGAACATCGCGGGTATCCAACGGGGAAGCCGACGTCGGCGCTGTCGAGTTGACACTAGATCAGACCCTTCTTCGTCGCTACTCGTAAAGCGATCCAACCGAGGGGAACACGCCCCCAGAATGTGAACAGCCGATACAAAACCGCAGTGGAGAATGCGATCGAGGCGGGGATCCCAGCGAGAACTAAGCCACCAGTGAGCGCAGCTTCAACAGGGCCGACGCCACCGGGGGAAGGGACAACAGATCCGACTGAGTTCGAAATCAGGTAGGCAATCGCCAGCGTAATGAGCGGTAAGGAATAGCCGAAAGATCTGAGTGCAAAACCGAAGCATGCTACGAAGGCTGCGGTCATGATCAGGGCGCCTGCGAAGCCTAAGACGATTCGACGCGGGTGGGTAATCAGCCACAGTAAACGCGGCCAGACTTGTTCGATTGTAGGTCGGATTTTTGCAACCGCCCAGCGGCGTATCGGCGTGATGAAAAATAGGCTCAATCCGATGACTAGGCACAAGATAAAAGCTATCTGCACGGTAGCCGACGGCAGGGAGAGATTTCCAAGATCGCCGGTAATGAGTGACAGGAGGATCAAAAGTGCCAGTGTCGCAACGAATTGCCCGACTTGGACCACCGCCACAGCTGCAACAGCGCCGGCTGTGCGCACGCCTTTCTTTTGGAGGAAACGCAAGTTTAAAGCTGCCGGCCCCACACCAGCCGGAGCAACGAGTGTGACAACTGATGCCGCAACCTGAACCAGTACTGATTCGTGATAGGGGACTCGTTCTTGTGTGTAAGCCTTGAGAGAAAGTGCGGCACCGAGATAAGTGAGCAGACCCGCCGCGAATGAGGCGACCATCCACCAAGGGCTTGCTGTGCGTATGGCGGTCGCGACGTCGTCGAAACGCATTGACGTGAAGAGCACGTAGAGGGCAATCACGCCGACAGTGACAGTGAGGACGGTCTTGATGCCGAAACGTTTGAGTTCAAGCGACGGAGCCTCACGGGCTTCGGGGACTTTTTTCATCAACGCAGTGCGTAGTTCTTCGAGAACTTTGCTATTCGCGAGGACTTCACGTGTCTCATCTGGCATGACGGTGAGCTGGAGGAATGGGGTGAGCGAGACGATTTGATCGAGAGGCATACACCGCGTGAGCGAAGCAACAGTCCGTTCGATCCCGACTGTTGCTGCGAGCATCGCGGTGGCTTGGGCGAGATCAATATGACGCCAGGCTTCCGCAGCAAAGAGACTGCCGTGGTACCACGACGTGAGATCGAGCCTGTCGGAACGAACTTTGACGACGTCGGCGTGGATTTGTCCGTGGGAAGCACCCGTGCGATGCATCGCATGGATACTGGCCCAGAGTGAATCGATCTGGGCATCGGTCATCTGGGGAATATAGGACAAAAGAGGATCGGGGTCAGCTTTGAAAACCATGATCGTGGTGTCAGAACGTTGGTTGAGACCGACCATTGCGCAATCGGTTGCTCCGAGCTGATGAGCACGAGTAGAGAGCACAACGGCATGTTCAACGCCTGACTCATAGGATTCAGGATCCCACTTCACAGGTGTCTTGAATCGTAAACGTGCAAGAAGGCTCTCGATATGCGACATCGTTGCGCGTTCGTAATCGATCGCAGCGATATGGAACGCTTCACCCTGGGTGTCGATCGCAAGATAATTTCTGCTCACACCGTCAGAATGCGGAATTGAGTAGGTATTTCTCATGTGTGAATACAACGGGTCAGGGTGTGTGGTGGATGCGCAGGCAGGACCAACCGTATCGATGTCGGTGAGCTGTGATTTCTGGGTGTCAGAAAGATTTGAGGCAGCCCAAATTGCTTTGAGCTGTGCCAGAGCCTCACGATTCGTCACCTCAAGTGGGCCGGAAACAGGAACATCCCAGGCACACAACTGTCCGATGAGTCCTTCGTCGATGCGAATCAGCTGCGAGACGTCGATACCTGATTGGCGTACGGTGCGCAGCAACGATGTCCCATCGGCCTGGAGTGGACGCGAACCGATGATGTAGCGGGCGAGGAAACCACTCATGATTCCTGTTAACACAGTAAAGACCGCACCTGAGAGAGATTGTTCTCCTTGGATCACGCTCAAAACGGTGACAACTCCCATTGTCCACCAGCTTCCTCGAACAATTTTTGAGTCGCGGGTGGAGCCAGCCACGATCAGCATCGCTGCGATCACGGAAACAAAGGGAATAAAGGCCAGCAAAGCATTGGCGTCTTTGGGGCCATGTGGAGTAGGAAGAGTCGATTGTGGAGCTAAAGTGACGGTCGCCCATCGGGTGGCATTGGTCAGGAAAATCGAGAGAACTGCACTGAAAGTGAATTGACACAGGGTGCGCCACCGGCGTTTCCACATGAGATCAACCAGCAAAATGAGCGGAATAATGAATGAGATAAGCCCCTCGGCCACATTGATAGGAATGAACAGGAATCGCCCGAGGATACTCGATGTCACGTCACGAACATCAGTTGTGACAGCGTTCGTTGTTGACTGGGCATAAATTGCCAGGACGGCAGTAAATGCTGTGAGGAGAAATACCTGAAATGCTGCGAAAAGATCAGCTGGGCGACGTGTCCAGTTGTGTTTAGTATCGATGAGGAGCACTTCGTTGGGTAACGAAGTGCTCGACGTGGGTGGGGGTTCACTCATGTGCCCCACTTTACCTGTCACCGATGGTGGTCGTACACGTCAGGAGGCGCGCAGGCGCAAAGAATTCAGCACTACGATAACGGAGGAGGACGCCATCGCTGCGGCTGCGAGTCCGGGGGCAATGATTCCAAATGACGCGAGCGGGATAGCAACGAGGTTGTAGCCAAAAGCCCAAGCCAGATTCTGTTTGATGATGCGCAGAGTTCGTGAGGAAACATCCAGCGCAGTGACGAGCGAAGAAAGGTCAGAATTCACGATCGTCATATCTGCAGCCGCTTTAGCGACGTCTGTTCCGCTCCCCATCGCAATCGAAAGGTCAGCGCAAGCAAGTGCAGCAGCGTCATTGACGCCATCGCCAACCATGGCCACACGGTGGCCTGAAGCAATGAGATTTTTGACGATTTCTACCTTTTGAGCAGGTAAGACTTCGGAATGAACTTTGTCGATACCTGTCATACGAGCCACATGCTCAGCGGTGGAGCGATGATCGCCCGTGGCTAAATGAACACTGATTCCGCGTTGGTGGAGGTTGTTGATCGTGGCAGTTGCCCCCGATCGGAGAGCATCATGAACGGTGACTGTGCCAAGAAAATCACCGGCGCAGGAAACAGCGATGATTGTCGAGCCAGGTTCGCTTTTCTGCATGTGAGATTCCTGTAATGCGGGAATCTCAATGCCTTCGTCTTTCAGCCACGCGAAAGTTCCGGCATGAACGCTCTGACCATCAATGATCCCGGATACTCCTTTGCCTGGAAAGGCTTGGAAATTGGTGACGTCGAGTGTACTCAGACCCAACGTGTGGGCATGACGAGTGACCGCCTTTGCAATGGGGTGTTCTGAATAGGCTTCCAAAGATGAAACTTGTGTGAGTAGTGATGATTCGGAAACACCGTCAGCCGGATGCGCCGACGCAAATGACATTGTTCCCGTAGTAACAGTGCCTGTTTTATCCATCACGATTGCGGTGATCCCATGGGAGCGTTCGAGAACCTCAGGGCCAGAAATGAGAATGCCAGATCGAGATAGTCTTCCTGAGCCCACAAGTAAAGCCGTGGGTGTCGCCAAACCTAATGCACACGGACATGCCACCACGAGAATTGTGATTGCGTAGGTGAGTGCAGTTTCAACAGCACCGCTATCAAGGATCATGCGGATCACGAAAACTCCAAGAGCCAGTGAAATGACTGCAGGGACGAAGACGGCTGAAATTCGATCCGCGAGACGTTGGACGGGGGCTTTTCCTGTCTGGGCCTGGGTCAGGAGCCGACCCATCTGAGCCAGCATCGTGTCTTCGCCAACACCCGTCGCACGGATATCGACAGACCCTAAGGTGTTGATGGTTCCTGCGTTGACATGACTTCCGACCGTGACTTCAACGGGTGTGGATTCGCCTGTGACCGAAGAGGCATCGATGGCCGATTCTCCGGCGATAACGTCACCATCCACAGGGACGGTTTCTCCCGGACGGAGGCGCACATGATCACCAACGCTCACCGATTGGGCGGGGACGAGCTGGCCGACTTTTGTTCCGTCTGCGCGCTCGATGATGTAGGCGTTCTTCGGGCCGAGTTCGAGGAGCGATCGCAGAGCGTCACCGGCACTGCGTCGAGATTTTGCTTCGAGCCAGCGCCCCAACAGAAGGAATGTGACGATCATAGCTGCAGTCTCGAAGTAGACATGTGAAGCAGCGTGGTTGAGACCGTGGACTCCGCTCATGGACATTCGATAATCCAATGCCCCGGCTCCACCACCAATGATTGCCCAGATTGACCACCCCATCGAGGCGATGACACCCAATGATACTAAAGTATCCATTGTGGTCGAACCGTACCTACCTGCGCGCCATGCTGCGCGATGGAATGGAAGCCCGCACCAGAAAGCAACGATCACTGCCAGAACGCCGACGACGTATTGCCAGGCAGGGAACTGAAGTGCGCCAATCATTGAAATGGCGACGATCGGGACAGAGAAAATGAGTGCGGCAATGAAACGGCGCCACAGATCTGCAACGCGTGCACGGGCAGCAGCAGTAGCGGCATTTTCTACAGCTTCGGCGTCAACCCCCGTATCAACAGCACTGCGCGATCCATCGTGAGCAACGTCGACACGACGCAGGGCACTTGCTCCGTAACCTGCTTTTTCAACGATGCCGACCAGTTCGGCGTCGGTGAGACCGGCAGCCTCGGCAGAGAGGGTGATGTGTGCACGCTCAGTGGCGAGGTTGACGACGGCGTCGACGCCCTCAACTTTCTTCAGCTTGCGTTCAACTCGATTGACACAGGACGCACAGGTCATCCCGGTAACTGCAAGGTCAATTTCGGCAACAATTTTCTGCTCGCTCATCACATTCCTTTCCGTGCGCTATTGCCAACGCGTAGCACGTCTGCATTCTTCCCGAAAGTGTGCCTCTGCTAGGCAGAAATTTGCCAGATGTGTGGTGACCTTTTTGGGTCGCTTTTTGGCAAATATTATGAATTTTAGGAATTTATTTTCGTTTTATCTTTTTTAGATAAGATCTCGATAAATCCCTAAAGTTGATAAACGTACTCTCTGAAGAGGATCGATGATCGCTATACTCCTAACGTCGGAGCTAAGCCTCCTGTCCTAGCAGGTCGCGAAGATGAACTAGATAACTTTGAGATTCTGTTGGATCGAAGTATGAAAGGACGTCCGGCGTGCTCAATGATTATCACCGGCTTGCGTGGAGTCGGAAAGACGGTTTTGCTTAACAGCTTCCGAGAACGCGCCGAACGCGCCGAAAGCGCCGAATGGGTGACAGTTGAAATGGAAGCCTCGAAGCAGGATGAAGCATCGTTCCGCCGTTAAATCTCTCTCGTCTGCGCCGAGGGCTGCTAGAGATTTCACCTCGCTCTAAGTGGAACGAAGTGTTGAAGAAAGCGGGCAGAGCTTTCAGTTCTTTCTCTTTCACTTTTGATCCGGGTGGTTCCATCTACTCAGACGGAAGAGAACCCAGACCACCTCAAATTTATGGTCTCACGTGTCTCGCAGATGTTAATCTTCTTTACTGTCAACCAAACGTACACGTAGTACCGCGAATAGATAGTTGGGACAACGGTTGCCCGCTGCCCCAACTATTCTTGGAAATGAGGTTCATCATACGGTGAAACCTCGTTCGGGGATCTGCCGATCTTTGGAGAGTCTCCGATTCAGGAAATCAGTCAATCGAGACCAGCTCGAAGCCAGCCTCATCGATTGCGCTCTTGAGCGCGTCCTTGTCGACGGTGGCACCGTCGTTCAAGAAAACGTCGACGTTTGAGACGCCGCCGCTGACGAGTTCGACGCTGACATTCGAGACAGAATCGAGTTCCGTCAACTCTTCAGTCACCGACATGACGCAGTGTCCGCAGGTCATTCCAGCGACACCCAGCTTCACAGTTTCAGTAGCCATTGTGGTTCCTTTCTTCGCATCCATAACTCTGTCGCATACCAATGCGAGCGACGTACGATCGTGCGCAACGCTCACACGATGGCGGCTGAAAATTACTTCTCACTCGCGTCGACAGCGCGAGCAATTCCCCCAGCCAGATCATCGGTTCGTAACTGCTCTGGTGTGACAGATGGCAGTTCGAGCTCCTCGAGCTTTTGTCCGCCTGCCAATGGCAGCATCCACTCAAGAACCTCGTCCGTATGAGTGAACGCCGCGAGTTCGAAAATCCATTCCCGCGGATCCACCTGAGCTGCGAACTCTGGCTCGGAAGCAGAATTGAGACTGAGGTTCGCATTGCCGTCATTTGCCACCTGAATCACGATCTGCAAGAAAGCTGGCTTGCCAGCTGCGGCATACACTTCCTTCAAACGGCGCATATACAGCAACGCCGCCGTCGGGACAACGCGCAGACGTGCTCCGCGATCCTCATCGAGAAGTGCCATGCCGTCCCAAATCGTGGAGCTTCCCACGAGTTGGGCACGCACCCACTCTTCCTTCCACGTGGGAGGAGCAGTTGCCACGATAAGAGCAGTAGCCGACTGCAAGAGCCACTCCTCGTTGTCGATATCGACTCCGTTCTCTTCGCTCACGGTCACCGCCGGACGATCCCTCATATCCCAACCTGCGGGCCGAGCCTGCTGACGCATCTGGTTTTCGATTGCCTCGATCTGCGCGACGGCGGCAAACCAACCGGTGGTGACGCGCTGGAAAGAGGCGCCTTCACAGTAGGGAGCATCGGTGAGCAGGGAAACGACCTGGAATGCGAAGCCGCCTTCTGGAGTGATAATTCCGCGAATCGCACGCACCGGGATACCCGAAAGTTTACCCATAATGAGATCGGTGTGAACATCGAGGTCATCTTCGTAGGCGATACGTTTCGCCCACATCCCGCTCTCCAACTCTTCGAAGCCATCTTCAGCGTCTGGCTTCGACGGCGAAACGAGAGTGACTGACACCGGCTCGCCAGCTTCGCTGACTTCGACGTCGGCGGGGACGGAACCCCACTCGCGTGTGACAACCGCGCCAATGAACTGGGATGGGACACCGGCCTTAAAACTCCCGATTTCTACATTCTCCCAGCCCCATGCGATTCCGTGATACACACCGAGCAGTGTGCGCTGGCCGTCGACGTCGAGGCGATAAAGCTTGGAGCCGATCGGGATTCGAGTGGGATCAACAAGCAACAGCGGAGTTTCGACGCCGTTTGCCTTTGCCACGCCTGAGCCATCGAAAGGTGCGTGATCGATGACTCCGCCTTGGAAAGCTCCATCGGTGAGCGGGCCAGCGGCGACGCGGGTCTGGACAAATGGATCCGACGGGATCTCAAGATAGTGAATTGCTTTGTCGTCAGCGAAAGGAGTGCCAGGGAAACGTACTGAGCACAGATCGATGAGATCAGCTGGCGTAGAAACTTTGTGACCCTCATTGGCGTCAACCGCATAGCCGCCGCACAGTTCATAACCTTCGTTGAGATAAGAATCCGCCTGAGAATCAGAGACGGGAAGCAGATAGGTGAACACACATCCTCCTTGGAAAAGACTGCCCCCAGACTACCGGCTGGGCCAGATTTTCGGGTAATTTTGTCGGTTTTCGAGTTGCGTTGCTAGTGAGATGACGACGGGAGCGAGTGTGTCACCTACCCCGCCGTCGTGGAACGATTAGTTGTCTCGTGGAGTGCGTTTCCAGATACGGAAAATGAACCAGGACACAATCGCAAGAATCACAATCACGGTAATCACTGTGGAGAACTGTGAGACGACCGCTTCAACCTTGTTCCAGTTGGCGCCGAGCGTATAGCCGGCGTAGATCAGTGCCGTATTCCAAATCGCTGAGCCTGCTCCTGTGAGCAGGACGAACTTTGCGAAGGGCTCCTTCACGACGCCCGCTGGCAGAGAGATAAGTGAACGGAATATTGGTAGGCAGCGGCCAAAAAATACCGTAAGTCCGGAGTACTTGGTGAAAAACGCTTCAGTTTTATCCACGTCGCTCATCTTCATGAAGGGGATCTTGGACATGAAGAAACGTGTGCGCTCACGGCCAAACCATCGAGCGATCCAATATAAAGCGATAGCTCCGAGGACGGAACCGATTGTTGCCCAGATGATGGCACCGGTCAACGAGAACGCGTTGCCCTGTCGTGCCGTAAACCCGGCCAATGGAAGAAAGACCTCTGAGGGGAGAGGCGGGAAAAGATTCTCGATAGCAATAATGAAAGCGATGCCTGGACCACCCAGAGCGTCCATAACGGACACTGCCCACGCGGCGACGCCGGAGAGGGAGTCTGCTGCTGGGACATCGCTTTGGTAGACGAATAGTGTGGAGATCATTCTCTGTCTTCCTTAGTTCAGAGCCTCAACTTCGGCAAAAATTGCGCGAAGTCCCCAGTTCACCGCGCCGACGACGATGCCGCCGAGCAATGCCCAGCCGAAATTGGCAACCACCAGGTGCAGGTCGAATGATGTGGTAATCCAGGCAGTGAGTTTGAGCATCAGAGCATTGACGACCACGAAGAACAAGCCGAGTGTGAGGACGTAGAACGGTAGAGACAGTAATATCACCAGCGGACGAATAAGAGCATTGACACAGGCAAGCACAAGACCCGCGAGCACAAAGTACACAATACGTGAACCAGTGGGGCCGAGTCCGGACAGTACCGAGTCGGCTTTCACGGAACCGTCGAGTGAAATACCAGCCAGGAGAGCCGTAGCTACCCATAAAGCGATCGCGTTAAAAATAATCGTGATGGAAAACTTCATGTGGCCAGTCTAGGGTAGACGACGGCGAGTCAGGCGAACTTCTCGATGATTTAGAACAGGTTCTCCGAGGCACGTTTGAGAGTGAACCCCTTCCCGGAGAGTGCATTCCAGCAGGTCACTCCATCTTTTTCGACAGTGCATCCGTAACCTTTGACACTCACAGAGTTGCCGTAATCAAGTACCTTGGTTGCCGTAACTTTAGTTTGGCAGCCTTCGCTGATCTCGCCCTTTGGGGTCAGTGTGTAGGTTTGCGTTTTTCCTTCGCAACTTGAGGGTGTGGAGGGATAATCGTAAACATTGATCGAGCACATGAGGTTTTCGCCCGACAGTGCGCAGTGAATATTCTTTGCCGGAGAGGTGAAGTTTGTGGCCTCGATACCTCCTTGGGGGAGCGGGCGTGCAGGCGTGATCCACGCACCGTTTGCGGCCAGTGCATTGAGCTGTGGGGCAATCTGAGATTCTGCCAAAGCACCAAGGAGGCTCAATGAGTAGGACTTGGGGCAGTGGGAATCAATGTCTTTGAGGGCAGCGGTCACGGAATTTTTCATGTCGTCGTTCCATGTGCCTTCCGTGGCGACATAAGAAACGTAAGCCGAGAGTTTTTCCGCGTCGGCAGCCGGTGAATCGCATCCTGTGTGCTCAGCAATTGAGGCCGGGGTATCGACGGGGATGGGGTGATTCGATTCTGAGTCTGTGGATTGTGGGGGCGGCGATGCGCTTACGTGGTCAGTAATCGATGGGCGCGGTTCTTGAGCCGAGCCGGCCAGGTTTCGTCCCTGGAAAATCACCATCGAGAACACCAGAGTAATGACGAGAACGAGGAGTGCTGCAGCTCCGATCAAAAGGTATAAGGGACGTTTTCCAGTCATGACGGCAGCGGTCAAGGATCCCATCGAATGTGGATGTGGATCGGTGCTATGCGGTGGCATTGGGGTGTCGCTTTCTGGCGCATTCTTGAAAAAGTCGTTAACGCTCACGTTTTCCTCCTTAGTGACCACTCTAAAGCACGTGGGGTGTCGCGGACGAATTTTTGACCACGTCATCGCTGAGTTATGCAGGAATATTCACATTGTGGATACCGCTGTTCGCGTTGTGGAAAGAAAAGAGATGCGATGGGTGCGATTAGGTAACATTGACAAATCGGAAGGAGGATCATGGAGTTTGGACCAGATTCAATTGTGGTGCCGCTCGTCGGGACGACGAAGGCGGTGGTGCTCGAAGAGATTGCTGACAGTTGCGACGTTGCAGATATTTTTGAATGGCGAATCGATTTTATGATTGCGAGCCATCCGAACCCGTCGATCACCGCGATCGCGCACGACATGATTCCCGATATGCTCGCGAGTACGGATTTGCCGTTTTTGTTGACGATCCGAACCTTGAGCGAGGGAGGCACTGTTGAACTGAGTGACGGTCGTATGCGCTTACTCTTTGCTGAGCTTTTCGATGTGTTGATGCGCCTGCAAGTAGATCCTGAACGTGTGGCAATTGATTGTGAATTCACGATGCCTCAGGTTGCAGAGTTTGTTCGGCGTGCAAAAGAAGCCGGGTACGCCACGATGGTCTCTCACCATGAGAGCGCCGATACTCCGGATGATGAAGTGATGCAACTGATGATCGAGGAAATGCGTGAGGTTGGTGCTGACGTTGTCAAGTTTGTTGTGTCAGCTCGACAGGAGAGCGATCGTGATCGTCTTTACAAGGTGCTCGATGAGGTATACGATCCAGCGCATCCTCTGATCTCATATGCACAGGGTGTGATCGGTGTTCCCTCACGTTATGAGGCTCTTCAACATGGCTCTGTTGCAACTTTCGTGCCCGCTGGGCATCCAGCGAAACCACGTTTGATTTCGCCTGAAGCATTGCGTGAGAAGGTCAACGAGATCCGGCTCTGAATGAAGAGTCTCAAGGATGTGTGGGCTTCGGAAACTGCCGAAGCCCACACATCCTTTACCAGGAGCACGCGGGAATTGGTCCGAGACCTGTGAGCTTTCCGTTTGCGTCTGCTCCAATTGCGCGTACAACAAATCGTTCAGCAGCGTCGAAGAACATGGAACGTTCTGGCTCTTCTTTTGGAATACGGCGTCCGGTTAGAGCTCCATTAATCAATGTGATGGCGGTGCCAACATCTTGCTGAGGGGCGAGATCATTATTGATACATGCGTGGATGATTCCTCGGAGAATTTTTGACGACTGCGCAATATGCTTACCCATCTGACACGCAGCTTCCGGTGAGACAACTTGGGTAAGTGGTGGGCCAGGAGCACGAAGGTAAGCGCGCTCCTGAAGAAGCTGCGAGCGGACGAAAATCCGAAGTTGATCGATCGGATTTGCGGTAGTTGCTAGTGACTTTTGGACGTTTTCAACATAGACCGAGATCTCGTGGGCAACGAACTCCATCAAGAGATCTTCTTTGTCGTGAACGTGGTTGTAAATTGCTGTGCGTCCGATCCCCGCTTCACGTGCAAGATCTGACATTGTAATACCGTCAAATCCACGTTCCTCCATAAGGCGTTGGAGTGCGCCAAAAAGAGCATCGCGGGTCCGTTCGCGATGCTCAGCCAAATTTGAACCGATAATCTTCGGCATGGGATTCTACTTCCTTGTGTTGTGCGGTGATATCTCAAGTCTACAGGGGAGTATGGCTGACACTAATAGCGTAGTTGTCATTTCCTTGCGTGGGGTAGTGCGCTTCTCAGCTACACAGTGAGAGTCTGGACTAATGTCCTAGAGCAGTGTTGGGGAAAGAAAAATCCCGGTATCCGCTTTCGCTGGAACACCGGGAACATTTTGGTCGGGGTGGCGGGATTTGAACCCACGGCCTCTTCGTCCCGAACGAAGCGCGCTACCAAGCTGCGCCACACCCCGTTGCCGTTGCAACTCGTTTAGTTTAGCCGACAAATCAGCAAAATACCAAACGCAAAACTGAGTGGCGCAGACCACCCACATTTTATTTGTCGATATCGATGATGATCGCTTCAGGCGCGGTGAAAAGCCGCAACGGCACGTATGGAGATGTGCCGATTCCTGCCGACAGGGAGACCGCTGTAGCGTCGGGCGGCAAGTGCATATCGCCGTCGGTAGTAATGACCGTGCCGCTCGGTGGCCACTGGAAAAGTCCGTGAGCGAAAGGAGTTGGCAGATCGCAGTTTGTGACTAAAGCTCGACCACCGGGGAGCGACACCTGGCCGCCATGCGTGTGACCTGAGAAAATGATCTGAGCTTGGGCTGCGTGCATCTCATCAAGCACCGAGACGTACGGGGCATGTGTTACACCGATGCGAATCACGCCATCGGGGCGCTTTTGAAGGTGCGGCATTCTGTCGCGTCCCATATGTGGGTCGTCGACGCCGAAAAGTTCCAGATTGTGTCCGGCCACTGTTGTTGCGGCTGTCGTGTTCGTGAGGTCGAACCATCCTCGGCCTGTCAATCCGCTGCGCAAAAAATGTGAATCAAGTACTGCTCGATTCGTATGGCCGTCGCTGCTCGAATCTCGAATCAAATACGAGAAAGGATTTTTTGGCCGCGAACCGTAGTAGTCGTTTGATCCGAAAACAAAAGCGCCAGGAAGATCAAGTAGCGGATCGAGGGCATCGAGAACCGCCTGAATTCCCGCATTCTCGCCAACGAAATCGCCCGTGGCAATCACGAAATCTGGATTCTCGTGGCGCAATGATCGTAAAAAATCTGCTCGGGATTTATCTGCCGCGATGAGGTGCATATCCGACAGATGGAGAATACGTAGCGGGGGAAGGCCCTCCTGTGATGGTGCGTGAGCTACGGCGTCGGCGATATCGAGGCGCCTGTGTCGCACGACGTAACGGTGAGCATGAGCATAAGCGAACAAACTGACGGCCACGCCGGCCGTTGCTGCGGCACTGAACGCGGCCGTCAAAAACTTCATCACTTATTTCCTGTTGTCGTTGGAAGAATCGAGTGTGTTGGGGGCAGACTTCTCACGCGGAGGATTCTGCCGTGGAGCCGGCTTCTTGGGTGTCTTTTCCTTCGATTCTTGGGACGGCGTGGTGTCGTCAGGAGTTGTGTTGTCTGATGTCGACGGCGCAGATTCTGTAGCCACACGTCGGGGAGTTTTCGCCTGTGAGCCATAGGATGAATCTGGTTCACGCGAGAGGCTGGCTAAGTCCGACGGAGTTGTGAAGTTAATGATTGGCATTCCGTCAAGTGCTGCATCGTTATACATCTTGAAGGCGCGAGCAGGGTAGAGGCCACCAAAGACTTCGGAATGGAAGACCCCGTTAATCCGAGTGTTAAACATGGACACGAGGCCCTCCATGTGTCCCTGCCAGACAGCAGTTGCGAGCTGAGGCGTGTAGCCGATGAACCATGCGGCGTAGTCATTATTTGCGGTACCCGTCTTACCGGCAGCCGGACGTCCATTTTTGAGGACGGCTTCTTCGCCGGTGTATCCTGGTGCCACAACAGACTTCAATACGTAGGTGGCTTTTTGTGCTACTTCCTTGTCAAGGACTTGGCGACACTGTGGATCTTGTTTGCCGATCACATTGCCTTTCGTGTCCTTAATTTCGGTGAAAGCGATAGGCTTGCATGACTTCCCTTCTGCCGCAAGGGTGGCCATCGCAGTTGCTTGTGCCAGTGGCGTCACTGCGTTTGACCCTAGGAGCATTGACGGGTTCAAATCGAGAGGAAGGATTTCCCCATTCTTTACGAGGTCGCCACGCTGGTTGCGGGTGAACCGGGAGGACTTGGAATCTTCACGCGCAATCTCACCGCGCTTGAGACCCATTGCAGTGACTGTATCGCTCAGGGCACATAAGTTTTCTTTATTGCCCATGGCGACAGAACCAGCATTAATTGAGCGGCGAATGATGTCCTTTACCGTCAGCTGGCCGCGCGCATACCCCAGGCCGTCAAGATTCTGTGGTGTGTATTCGTCAGCGTATCCAGGAGCACAGGGAATATTCCATGAATCACGCGAGAAGGTTCGCTGGGTTGAGTTGACGTAGTCAAAAGGAGAACGCCCATCTTTGAGCCACTGAACAAGGGTGTAGGCCTTGAAGGTTGATCCACCGAGGTAGCCAATTCCGCCTCCCATGTCCTCTCCGACATTGAGATTGAGCTTGGTCTGATCGGGATCTTCATCGGTGGGATTGCCATAGCGCGTGTTTTGCGCCATGGCCACGATTTTCCCGGTCCCTGGCTCCACAGAAGTCATCGCCATTTCGATTGAGGAAGGGTCATCGATCGGGGTTTGTGTGATCAGTGCCGTATGAGCTGCATCTTGCTTCTTCAGATCCAAAGTGGTCTGGATTTGAAGACCGCCGCGGTAGAGAGCCGCAAGGCGCTCATCACGATTCTTACCCAAAATAGGTGATTCGAGAAGTTGCTTTGTCACTAGTTCACAGAAATACGCATTATCGCCTGCGGCTGCACAACCGTTAACAGACGACGTTACGTGAAGCATGTCCTTGATTGGTGTATCGATTGCTGCTCGCATGTCTTTTTCGGAAATCATACCGAGCTGGTTCATCTTGGCGAGGACAGTATCGCGTCGCTTCTTTGCTAGGTCAGGATTCTTGACAGGATTCCATTTTCCTGGTGACTGGGTAATACCAGCGAGCATTGCAGCCTGGGGGAGGGTGACGTCTTTGGCGTGTTTTCCATAGAAATACTGGGAGGCTGCCTCGACGCCCCACTGTGAGGGGCCAAACTGTGCCACGTTGAGGTAGCCAGTGAGAATTTCATCTTTGCTGAGCTTATTTTCAACAGCGACGGCGTAGCGGGCTTCGTTGAGCTTACGGCTCAAGGAGCGTTCGGTCGCTGCTTGAATTTGGTTAGTGTCGCCAGAAATTCGGCCTTCTTCCAGCAGGGTGTTTTTCACGAACTGTTGAGTAATCGTGGAACCGCCTGCGATTGAATTACCGGAGGCGTTGTTAATGATTGCGCCGACGACGCCCTTCACATCCAGGCCGTGGTGTTGATAGAAACGCTGATCTTCGATCGCTACTGCCGCATTTTTAATCAATGGTGAGATCTGGCTGGAATCGACAATGATGCGATTCTCTGAGTAAAACGAAGCGATCTTTTTGCCGTCCGCGGAGTACAGCGTGGACTGTTCCGACGGATGGGAAAAGTCAATCTTCGAGGGAAGAGTTTCGAATGTGCTCGTCACAGCGTTTGCGGCGGTGCCTGTGGCGGCAGTAAAGGGAATCGCGGTTGCGGCAAGCAAGGATCCTCCCACTGTGCACAGCAAAAGGAAAGCCACGATCGCGGCAAAAATCGATTGTCCACTCAGATTGCGGTTTTCAGCCATGAACCTAGGATACTGTGTTTGTGTGTATTAGCGAGAGGGTGTCGCCTATTTCGCGTCTTACTTGCAGTGCCAAACACGGTCAAAAGTGCATAGCGTACCACCTTTGTGAAGCTTCGGTGTGCTATTAGTGCAATGAGGCGTTAATATGAATAAGTCGCAGAAAATGTGGCCACTCAAAAGGCAATGACGCCAGAGGAGTTTGTATGTCTTTCTCTTACGCAGAAACTTCGTGGACCGCTGCAGCAGCTTGCGCGGACACAGATCCAGATGCTCTTTTCGTGCAAGGAGCGGCACAGCGTGACCTTCGTAAGTTGTGTGCGCAATGCCCTGTTCGACTGATATGTCTGGCTGAGGCTCTCGATTCCGAGGCGAATTTTGGAGTGTGGGGTGGAATGACCGAACGCGAGAGGCGTGTGCTCTTGCGCCGATACGCGGATGTTGAAAGCTGGTCATCCACTCTCGCTGAATCTGATGATTTTGTGATTTCAGAAATTCGCGAGGGTCGAATCCCACGTTTAGCGGAGATTCGCTCTGCGTGATTGCTTCAGGTTAATCTTGGGTCATGACTATTTGGGAGTACGCGACGATTCCGTTGCTCATTCATAACACGAAAGCAATTCTTGACACCTGGGGCAGCGAAGGCTGGGAACTTGTCACTGTCCTTCCCGGACCGAACGAGACATCGTTGGTTGCTTATTTGAAGCGACCCAAAGAGTAAGGATCGTGCCGATGCCGATGAGGATCGTTCGTTAGAGCACGCCAGTGGAGAATACAGTGTGCGGTTCTGCTGGTTGAGGGGCAGACCCGAATGGGTCTGCCCCTCAACCAGGAGTTCAGTTAAAAATCAGTGGGCACGACGCTGAAGACGGCCGATCTGCATCAGTAAAACAGCGCGGCCTTCGAGGCGGATCCATCCACGGGAAGTGAAATCGGCAAGCGACTTGTTCACTGTTTCACGTGAAGCTCCGACCAAGTGTGCAAGTTCTTCTTGTGTGAGATCATGTGCAACAAAAATGCCTTCAGGTGTGCGTTCACCGAAGCGCTCTGCCAGATCAAGGAGAGCCTTGGCAACGCGGCCGGGAACATCGGAGAACACGAGGTCTGCCATCTGTGAGTTTGTGGTGCGCAGACGCTTGGCCAGTTCTTTGAGCATTGCCTTTGCCATTGCTGGGTGATCCTCGATGTACGTCATCATGTCCTTGTGCGACAGTGACAGCAGGTGAGTCGGAGCAATCGCGGTGACGGTGGAGGAACGATTGCCGAGATCGAACAGCGTCAGTTCGCCAATGATCTCACCCGGCCCTAAAACAGCAATGAGGTTTTCGCGCCCGTCGTCGGCGGTATGCGAGAGCTTCACTTTACCTTCGGTCACAACGTACAATCGGTCGCCGTCGTCACCTTCGTGGAAGAGTGATTCGCCGCGCTTGAGGCTGGTCTCCGACATAAGTGCAGCGAGCGCCACGCGATCTTCTTCGGTGAGTTCCTTGAAGAGCTCGACGTTCGCAAGAACGCTGGAATCCATGAGCATTCCTTTCTGGTCAAAATCCCCACCCCGCGCACGAACCGGACGTGTTACCCGGTGTGTGAGAGGTCATACTGATCTAATGATGTCACGGATGACACAAATTTTCGACCTCGTTCAGCGTCGGAGAAAACTTGTCACGCTAGACTGGAAGAAGACAAGACAAGGAAGGCAAATGTGATGGTGAAGAAAGAGAAGTTCCCTCCGCGTCCACGCGCATACGCCGCGCGTCAGGAACAGGCGAAGTCAATCACTGATCGCCTTGCTGAAATCTATCCTCATTCGCGGTGTGCTCTTGATTTCACCAATGGATTCGAACTTTTGGTCGCGACTGTTCTTTCTGCCCAGACCACAGATGCAAGAGTCAACTCCATCACGCCGTCACTTTTTTCTGCCTACCCGGATCCGTATACGATGGCTCAAGCACGCCAAGAAGACCTCGAAGAAATCCTCCATCCGTTGGGGTTTTTCCGAGCCAAGGCTCGCTCACTGCATGGTTTATCTATTGGCCTCATTGAGGAGTTCGACGGCGAAGTCCCCGCTACACTCGACGAACTCGTGACGTTACCTGGCGTCGGAAGAAAAACTGCGAACGTTGTCCTGGGGAACTGGTTCGGAAAGCCGGGAATTACTGTTGATACGCATGTGGGCCGACTTTCTCGTCGCTGGGGGTGGACGCGTGAGACAGATCCTGTCAAAGCCGAAATGGAAATCGCAAAAATTCTTCCACCTGAGATTTGGACGATCACCTGTCACCGCACGATCGATCACGGACGCGCCATCTGTCATTCGAGAAAACCAGACTGTCATCAGTGCCCGATGGCAGATCTTTGTCCGTCTTTTCCCTTGGATTAAGGGTGAATTGCACGCTCTGAGAATGACCGCGCCGACATCGCGGCGCAGTGCTATGGGCGTACGTCGTTCAAGAACCTGAGGAGAACCTCGTTAAAACGTGTCGGTTGTTCTTCGGGAACAAAATGACCCGCATGAGGAATCTGGACTTTTGTGTACGGACCGTGAGCGAAATCGCGATCCTTAGCCCAGGCTCGTGGGGGAAGCAACGGGTCCAGTTCGCCGCGAATTGCCAGAACAGGAGCAGTCACGGGGGTGCGCGACACAGATAAATACTCTCGTCCGCGTGCTCGTAACTGACCTGCCCAACTCCAGCGAAGTCGTTCGAGAGCGAGTCCCGCAGCTCCAGGAAGAGCCATTGCGGCAGCGTAGTGATGCGATTCTGCGGATGCGCCCGTATTGCCGGGCGCGCTCCATGTGACAAGGAAATCTTCTACTCGTTGCGAGTTCGCTAAGTATTTCTTTCCTGTGACAGGCAAGATGGTGGCCAGTGAATGTCGCCAAGTTTTGAAGGTTACGTGGAAGCCAATTCGCTGGAGAGTGCGCGGATGCGGCGATGACACCGTGACCAGGCCTTGAATGAGGTTTGGAGCGAGAGCCGCTGCTGTCCACGCGTGCTCGCCTCCCCGTCCGTGGCCGACGAGGACGGCGTGCTCGTATCCGAGTGTACGAACCAGAGCGACGAGGTCCTCAGCAAGGGTGAGGGAATCGACTACTCCGGGTGTTTTGTCGGAACCACCGACGCCACGCATGTCGATTGCCGTAACGTTGAAACCGGCGTCGGCAAGTGGTGCGAGTTGGTGTCGCCAGGTCCACCAATATTGTGGAAATCCGTGTACTAGCAGAACAAGTGGCAATTCCTTGGAAAATTCGCCCATATGTGCCAGGTGAAACTGGGCGCCGTTAGCTTGAACGAATTTGTGTTCCCACGGGCCGGGAAGAGTGATGCAAGATGTATCGGCAGGCAAACTATTCTCCGACGAAGTCCATCTGAGTCGACCCAGCCTTATGTGGTCTGGTGTGGTGAACCACGATTCCCGTGATCATGACAGCGAA
This sequence comes from Arcanobacterium sp. (ex Cirak et al. 2026), assembly GCF_053585065.1. Taxonomy (NCBI): domain Bacteria; kingdom Bacillati; phylum Actinomycetota; class Actinomycetes; order Actinomycetales; family Actinomycetaceae; genus Arcanobacterium; species Arcanobacterium sp. (ex Cirak et al. 2026). The sequence continues at coordinate 19,673 of NZ_JBQJCE010000001.1, read as the reverse complement.
GCCGCATAGTGCAAGGTGACCATTAACTGAAGAATTGGTTACGTGATACACCACGTTGCCAGTGAAAGCATTATAGGTGCCGAACGGGTCTGCAATGGCATCGGTAAGCTGCTTTACGAGCGACGGCATACACACGCCAACTACCCCTGCAATTGCGACAAGAGTACCCCAGAAAATGGCGCCAAGTGCCGACTTTCGGATGTTCATCCACAACAAGGCAAGGGTGGCAAAGGCTCCAGTCAATTCAGCCAGGCCTAGCGTGTTCAGAGTAGCGGCGTCGCTCAATGCGCTGGTCTGGAGGCGCGCTGCCGAATCTTCGAGGAGATACCAGGCGACGGGCAGGAGAAGGAGGACGACGAAGAAGGAGCCGACGTGTGCCCATCCTCGGCTTTTCTTGGGTTCGAGTACAGAAGATGGTTGTGGTGTCGTTTCTGGATCAGCGTCTGCCGCGACAGGGAGAGTTTCAGGAGCGTGCCTCCACTCATCATGACGGGCTGGAGTGGATTCGAATTCCGAGGCAGTGAATGGAGATGTCTCCTCACTTTCAAACTCGCGTAGAGGAGCGAATTCCATATTGGCCGCTGAGATGACTGAAGTGCGAGTCACCGCATGGTCGTCTGCTGGAACATCGGCGTCGGAGAAATTGACAGGGTGAGCGTCACTGCTGCTGCTGTGTTCTTCCGTCATGTATTGAGGCTCATCATGAGTGGGAAGGTCATCATTGGCTGCATTATCCCAAGCGTGGCGTTCAAACTTGGAATGTGCCGGAAGTGGGGCGAGCGGCTCAGCAGGTGCTTCACCCGAGGTAGCTTTTTGGGAGGCGGGATTGGAAAAATGTAAATCACCGGCGGGTATTTCTTCCTCAAGCGGTTCGAGAAAGGTGTCCTCTGCGGGTGTGCCCTTTGTGGAGTTATAGGGGTCGGTTGGCGTGCTCACGTGTCCTCCTCAATGTCGACTCTTTCCCACGGTAACGGTGAGTTCGCCGGTTGTGGTGATGACGCGCCCGGCGAAGTGCACTCATGATGCAAAAGTGGGCGGTAACTGTTGTGGAAATTGCAGTTATCCACAGAATTTGTGTGATCGTAGCGCGCCGGGGACACAAGGCACAAGAGTGCGTACATGGACACAACATTGAATTGCGAATCGGCCGTCTACCACGGCCCAGCTGACAGAGTTTTTGATGAGTTAGGACGATTGGCCTCTCTCGTTGGAATTGATATAACGCGAACATCGGGTGCCGTGGGCGTGCTGAACTTTACGTGTGAGGGTGCGAGGGACGGACATGTTCTGGCCTATTTCCATGAAATGTTTGCGCCGTATTTTGCGCAGGGGCGGGTTGAACTCGATTTGCGCACCGATACTGCCGACATCCTCGAACTGATGGTGTCAGTGGGGGCAACATTGCGCGGCCATGTCATTGGGGTGTGCGCAAGCGCTGGTGGTGTGGGAACTACCAGTCTTGCAGCGATGATCGCGCGCGAATGTGGGGAAGGAACAGGATTGGTTGATGCAAACCCGGCCTCTGCGGGAATCGACTTGGTGTTGTCGATCCACGAGCAAGCAGGGACGCGCTGGGCCGATGTCGCTCGTAGCGGCGGCTTACTGGCGGGACGCCTTGTCGAATCTCTTCCTGTGTGGAACGGTGTCAGAGTTCTTTCCAGTGATGAGCGAGGAAGTTTTCCCACGGGTGATGTGGGGATCCGTGCAATTTCTGCAGTTGCACAGATTTGCCCTATCACCGTCGTCGATCTTGCGACAGCAGTGATGAGTGAAACTCGGAGCGTGCTCGACTGGTGTGATGCGGTGGTAATGGTGACACCGGCGTCGGAAGTCGGTGTAGCAGGGGCGAAAGTCGCATTGGAACGGATCGGACATAACGCCGTGCCGGTTGTAGCGACCAGTTCCGCAGGCAGACTCGCGCACATCGCGGGGGTTCTCGAACGTGAATGTTTTGGGCTGTCTCAGATGCGAAACTTCAGTGCCGACGTCGATCATGGGCTTTCCCCAGGAAGTCGCAAGCGCTCGTCGGTAGCAAAGGATGTGGCACAGATTGTTCGCTACCTTAAAGGAAAAAGAGGATGAAACTTTCTCCCACGCAAATGGATTCTATTCGCCGGCGCCTTGCGGCCGGTATGTCGATGAGCCATGCACTATGTGAAGTCAGTGCGCGCTCTACCGATGAGTTAGCAGGCCTCGACATCGCTGTCAGGCATCAAATTGAAGGCGCTGGTGAAACAATCGGGCCTCTTCTTGAGGATCCAGATGTCACTGATGTTGTCGTCAATGGGCCTGGCGCGTTGTGGGTGGATCGGGGAAAGGGGATGGAAAAAGTTTCGTGCACTGATCCTCAGCTTGCGAATGAAGAAGGGGTGCGGGCGCTCGCGGTTCGGCTTGCTGCAGGCTGTGGTCAGCGTTTGGATGATGCCTCACCAATTGTTGACGGGACTTTTGCTTCGGGAGTGCGTCTTCATGCGTTAGTGCCGCCGTTGGCTGCTGAGGGTACTCTGATTTCTCTGCGAACGCACCGCACTCGAAAATTGACGTTGGATGAGCTGGTTGCCAACGGATCTGTTCCCGCGGGATTTGCGGTGATTGCGCGAGCTGCTGTTGCGGCGAAGGCAAATGCGATGATCTCTGGTGCGACAGGAGCGGGAAAGACAACATTTTTGAATGCGATTCTCCAGCTCATTCCTCCCAATGAACGAATTTTGGTGATTGAAGAGTCTGCCGAACTAGCACCGGCCCATCCACATGTTGTCCACCTTCAAGTCCGTCGAGCCAATGTGCAAGGAGTTGGCGAAGTGAGCATGAGTGATTTAGTGCGGGCAGCGATGCGAATGCGTCCTGACCGCATTATTTTGGGGGAATGTCGTGGTGGCGAGGTTCGTGATGTGCTTGGTGCGCTCAATACTGGGCACGAAGGTGGCTGGGCTACGATTCATGCCAATTCTGCGGTAGATGTGCCATCCCGTTTGACTGCGCTCGGCGCGCTTGCCCGGATGGATGAGGCAACCGTTGCTGCTCAAGCTGCTTCTGCGCTGGACGCTGTTATTCACGTGAAAAGGCAGGGGAGCCGGCGCTTCTTGGCGCAAATTGCTGTTCTTGAGCGTGTGCATTCAGAGCTGGTGGCTCGGGAAGCTTTCTGTGTTGAGATGGGTGGGGGTGGATCGGGTGAGAAGAGAAGAGTCACTGGTGAGCGAGTGATCGCTGGTTCTGGAGCAGGCAAGCTTTGCGAACGTCTGGGAATTACTGTGGCTGACGTATGTGGGGCTGGACAATGATGTGGATGTTGTGGGGAGCTCTGTTACTCGGCGTCGTCTGGGTGAGCGTGCCTCCGGTTCGATCTACTCGGACGAATGATGCAGCGCGTGAGACACGACCGCAGCGGCATGTCTTTCTTTTTCCTCGGAGAGAGCGAAAGACACATGAGCTTGATATGGGCATGTTGATGACACAGGTCGCCACCCGATTGCGTTCGGGCGCCACAATCGAACACGCGTGGGCGAGTGCCCTGGAAAGTGTCGGGTTGGGTCAGTTATCCCGTTTTCCTGCGGGTGCAGATGGCAGTTCTTTATCCCGACTGCGGTGGAAACCTCGCCTATGGCGTGGAAAGAATCGCGGCAGCGCCGACGTTGGACATTCTGTGTTGAGCATGACTCGAACTCGTGCGACAGCTGCGCTTGATGACGACGGTATACCAGTGGTGCTGATGGAGCTGTGGAACGCTGGGGCGATTCAACGGCGGAAGTTGGGGGTGAGCGCGATCGTTGAGGCCACACTGCCTGCAACGTTCGCTGTGTGCCGGATGGGCAACGCTACGGGTGCTCCGATGGCCGAGATTCTGGAAACCTGTGCCGACGGAATTACTGAGACAGGGGAAGCGAAGTCTGCCCGCGACGTTGCCCTTGCAGGGCCGATTACGAGCGCTCGAATGTTGGCAGCGTTGCCGATATTTGGCATCTTTCTTGCCTCAATGCTTGGCATTAGCGTGATCGAGTTTGCACATACAACTGTTGGGAAAGCCGTGTTGGGTGCAGGAGTGTTTTTCGAGCTTGCTGGTATTTGGACGGTCGTTCGGATGGTGAAGAATGCTCAGGAGAAAGAGGTAGTGGAATGATATGGGTGTTGTTAGTCCTGGCAACGAGCGCCTGGTGGGTGCCGACGGGAAGACAGCGGGTACGTTCGACCCGACCTCTCGGGGTGGTTGATCCCAGTGTTGTGCTGGATCTGGCGATCGCAGCTCTGAGCGTTGGTGTCTCTATTCCTTCTTGCTTGAGGGCTGTTGATCATGCGCTTGCCTCGGGGCGCGATGTTCGTGAGGAACGAAGGTTTCATCGGAAAAGACATCTGGGATTGTGGAAAGTAAATTCCGAACCTCGCCGTGATACGTCGCTGAGTGAAGTAGCAGGCAGACTCGTGATGGGAGCGAGTTGGTCCGAGGCGTGGGAAGGGAGTTGGGAAGGCTTTCGCAGGCTACGTGACGCACTTGCACCGGCCTGGATTGATGGTGCTGCTCCCGTCCCACTGCTACAGAGATCTGCTCAAACTTTGCGAGTGACGCGGGCGCGTCGAGCAAAAGAGGCTGCCGCAAAACTGGGGAGTCAACTTGTGCTACCGCTTGGTCTGTGTTTTCTTCCGGCATTTATCTGCCTTGGAGTGGTACCAGTGGTTGTTTCTTTTGCTCAGAAGGTGCTGTGAGATCAGAGGGTTTATCCACAGTGGAGCTTGGTGTTATTTTCTTCCACAATTTAGAAACTAATGCGATTTATTGATGTCAAAATGAATCAAAATATATGTGTCGCAAGAAAAAGTGAGAAGAACTCATTCATATTGCGTCAGATACGAGAAAAATTCCTCCCTATCGGAGGCTGGAATCCCTGACACAGGGGAAGAAAAGGACACGACAATGATGAAGAATCTCTGGGCAAAGTTCGCTGGCCGTAAAGTGGAAGATGGAATGGTTTCAGCAGAGTATGCCGTGGGCACGGTGGCGACAACATCTGCGGCTGGAGTCTTAATTTGGATCTTCCAACAGGACTGGTTCAAGGAGTTAATTGCTTCGCTCTTTAAGACTCTCTTCTCCTCATTTATCTGAGAGACGGGCGGGGAGAGGAACTGTGCACCTCTCCCCGCCATTGTTCTCCCTCGGAGTGATATTAGAGCCGATTGGAATGCCATCTATGTGGCTCTGATAAGAAACAATCGCAATGGAGTGTGGAAGGTCAAGGGGATTGAAGAATGAACTCAAGCGTTCTAATTCCGTCTGTGCTGTGGGGTGGTCTGCCAAGGACACGGCATGTTCATGTAAAACGGGAACGAGGCATGGTCACTGCGGAATTCGCAATCATTGTGCCTGCAGTTATTTTGGTTGTGCTTCTTCTCATCTCGTGCGTCGTGGGGGCTCAAGGAGTGAGCACAACTGATAACGCGGCGAGAGAAGTGAGCCGCGCGCTCTCACTTGGAGCGAATGAGTCCGAGGCGATGGCAATCGCCCGTCGAGTAGCTGGCGAACAAGCTCAGGTGATGATTGGGCATTCGGGGCAGTTGCTCAGCGTTAGTGTCAGTGCACCGGCGCGTGGAATCCTGTCATATTTTGGGATGACGTTTACGGCTAACCACCGAGTAGTCCTTGAACCAGGAGTAAACGGCATTTCTTCCGGAACCATTACGCAACAAGGAGAGAAATAAAATGCCGGTGGCAATTGGCTCAATTACTGCATTAGTGACAATTTTTGCCATTCTCTTAGGCGCGATGAACCTCAACGCTCAGGTGACAAGAATGCGTAATGCCGCGGATTTGGCAGCGATTTCAGCTGCACAGATACTCCACAATTCCGCAAGTGCGAGTGCAGCATGTGCATGGGTCGATGAGCAGATGAAAGATTACGACACGCGATGTGTCATTGAAGGCGATGTTGTCAGTGTCCAATCGCAACTGCCGTCTGGATGGGCAAGGCTCACTGGAACTCTGAAAACAGAAGCGGTGGCCGGGCCGGATGATGCTGCTGCGCAGGGGTCGACATCACGATGATTCATGGCAACACAACGGTAGATTGCGGAATGGCCGTCTGCCTCTCATCCGATTATGCAGGAGCCGAATGAGATTGCTGCAGAGCAGTGGTCGCCAGTTCCAGAATCCGCAGTGCTCCAGCCTTCGATAAGGGTGAATTATTGTTTCCACATTTTGGTGACTGGACACATCGTGGACAGCCATCCTCACATGGGCATGACTCCAGTGTCTGTCGGGTGGCTTCCAACCAGTCGATTCCTGCCGCATAACCTCGCTCAGCTGCTCCTGCTCCGCCTGCCATCGCGTCGTGGACAATCACTGTGGGGTGGCCAGTTGAGCTGTGAAGGGTCGTTGAAAGTCCTCCAAGATCCCAACGATCACATGTTGCAAAAAGGGGAAGCAATCCGATCATTGTGTGTTCTGCTCCGTGAAGAGCTCCGGCTAAGTCGCTGGCAGCAATGCCATATTTGTGCGTGGAACCTTCCGTCATCGTTAACCAACACCCAGTTGTTTCAAACTGATGAAGTGGCATTTGGAGGGGAACCATTCCTTGATACATTCCGTCTTTCACTCTGCGAATGTCATAGCCAACGACTCGTTTGGTGACAACGACTTTTCCGTAATTCCAAGTCACAGCACCTGCATTCGTGGTCTCCAGCGTCTGAAGAATCTCGACATGGGTTTCTTCCCGAGGGTAGGTACGTAGTTCATCTTCACGGTGAAGATGAACTAAAGCGACATCTGATTCGAGACTTTCCACCTGATACGGGACGCCTTGGTGGAGATAAATTGCCCCTGGGTGAACTGTGGATTCGGCTCGTCCCTCGTCAACGGTGCCGAGAAGGGCACCGGACTCAGAATCGATAATCGACACAGTGGTTCCTCCACCTCGCATATCGACGAGCCCATGTGCTGACATGCGTGTGGCAGGGTTCCAAAACCAGCCAGTGGGTCGGCGGACAAGCAGCTCCTCGTCACAAAGAGAGGCGAAAAGGGATGAATCAGGAAGCGAAAAAATTTCCGCATCTACCTCTGTCAACGGCAGCTCTGCTGCAGCTGCACACACATGTGAAGGGAGGATCCACGGGTTTGTTGGATCAAAAACATTTGTTTCAGCTGGAGTCGACGAAAGAGAATCAGGATGTGAGAGGACATACTGGTCAAGCGGATTATCACGACCGATAAACACGGCGAGTCCATTCTTTCCCGCTCTTCCTGCCCGTCCTATCTGCTGCTGGAATGATGCATGAGTGCCCGGCCATCCCGTCACGATGACAGCATCGAGCCCGGCAACATCGATACCAAGTTCAAGCGCCGATGTTGTGGCCAGTGCTCGAAGATTTCCTGATCGTAGTTTCTTTTCGAGATCACGTCGTTCCTCAGGGAGATAACCGCCTCGATAAGCAGCAACACTTCCTTCAAGGTGGGGTGCGTGATGCGCGAGTGCCTCCTGTGTGACTTCGGCGACTCTCTCTGCTGCCGGGCGTGATCGGACGAACGTCAAGATATTTGCTCCGCTTGCCACTAAGCGGGCAGTGAGTTCACCTGCTTCTGTGTTTGCGGATCGACGTTTGACATCGGTCAGTTCCCCATCACGAGATGGGACGATTGTGTGGTTCTTCGCGTCCTCATCTCTCAAAGGTGCCGTCTGTAATGTAACGATCTGCCGTGCACCTTGCGGCGAACCGTCGTCGGTCACAGAAATGACAGGACCAAAAGTTTCGCCAAGGAATCGCTGCGCACTCTCAGCAGGATTAGCGCATGTTGCGGAGAGAAAAATGACTTTCGGATGTGCTCCGTAGTGGCGAGCCAGACGCAAGAGTCTGCGAACTACCAGAGCGACGTTTGAACCGAATGTTCCACGATAAGAGTGGAACTCATCAATAATGACGAAACTGAGACCGCGCCAAAGGCGACTCCATCGTTGGGCGGAACCGAGAAGCGAGTGATTAAGAAAGTCAGGGTTGGTCAAGACAATATCGGCGTAGTCACGTGCCCACCTACGGGTCGAAGCGTCTGCGTCACCATCAACTGTTGCAATACCGATCTGGGGGTTCACAGAATTCGCGAGAGCACGCAATGAGTGCTCTTGATCTGCACTGAGCGCTTTGGTCGGAGATAAGTACAGAGCAGTGGGATGTCGTTTGAGGTGACGAAGTGAAGAATGGGCATCGCGATTCTCTTCAATTGCGCTCAAGGTTGGCACCCATGCTGCCAACGATTTTCCGCTTCCGGTGCCCGTTGCCAGAACTACGTGGTGTCCTTCGTGAAGAAGATTGGAAGTATGCGCCTGGTGAACCCAGGGTTGAGGAAGTTGGGCAGCGAATAGCGCCTCAAGCACTGAAGGCGCAATCCACTCACCCCACTCACCAAAACGAGCGGAGCGTGCGCGAACCTGTGTGATTCCGGTGATCTGATCCGCCCCGTGTGCGCGAACGACATCAAGCAAAGTAGCCACCGAATAAGTGTGCACCGAAAATGGTGTTCAGGGTAGGTTCTCCATCACGGATGGCCATTTTTCTTTGCTCATCAGTCTTGCTCGGAGATGGACTCTCATCTCACAAGGTTGACATGTCACAATGAATGTCATGACCACTTCTTTGCCGTTTGACCCAGCTGACCTTGCTCCCTACACATTGCCCGCCATGAAGAAACGTATTCCGGCGTCGGCGCTCGCGGCTCTACAACGCGACATGCCTATCCCAGCGTCGGTAGCGCTTGAAGGGAAAACTGATCCTGCCTCTCTTCTGATTCGTTTTTTCTTGCTCGGAGAGGCTCTCACAGACGAGGAACTGTCTATTGCGTTACCGTCGTTGACGGATCGTTCAGCTTTACTCACGACTGCTCCTGTACACCACGGGGAGAAATTATCCGCTGTACAAGATGACGCAAACAAAGTGCGTTATACCTGCCCTTTTCAAATCACGGCTTATGAGGTGGGTCCGAGAAAAACTGCTTATTTTGCTCACGATTGTGGCGCGCTTGCCGGTAAACGTCTGGAAGCGAATCATGTGATGGGTATCGGTGGTGCAACGCGCACACTAGCGTCGCTGGCAGATTACCCAGCGGGCGGGCGTGTGCTTGACATTGGCACCGGATGTGGTTTTCATGCGATTTTAGCTGCACTTTCCGGAGCAGATGTGGTGGGAACCGATATTTCCACACGCGCACTCGACTTTGCACGTTTCAATGCGATTCTCAACGGCGTCAGGGTCGATTGGCGCGAAGGGTCGTTATTTGAACCGGTGCTGGGTGAGAAGTTTGATGTTGTGGTGTCAAATCCCCCGTTCGTTATCACGCCTGCGGCTGTGCGTGACCTTCTGGGGGAGATGGAATATCGTGACGGGTCACTGGCAGGCGATTCGGTAGTTGAAACCGTCGTGCGCGGGATTAGTCAGCATATGACACCTAGCGGACGTGGATATCTCTTGGCTAATTGGGAAATCTCCCAAGGTCAGGCGTGGCATGTTCGTCCTGAGTCATGGGCAGCGGCGTGCGATTCACTGATTGTTCAGCGAGACGTGATAGATCCTGAACAGTACGTGGAGACATGGATACGCGACGGCGGATTGCGGGTTGGTTCACCAGATTTTTCTGCTGCCTACCGGGCATGGCTCAGAGACTTCCACAATCGGAGTATTGAAGCGATTGGCTTTGGATATGTCCTTTTAGGCGCCCAGGAATCACCGGAGAATGAGCCGGTGCACGTTCATGTTGAGCTTCGCGGGGGAGCTCCGGCGAACCCACGTCAGTACATGGAGCGTGTGTGGAATCAGCGTGCTCTCGCAGCACGTGACGATTTCCCCTCAGATGCGTATTTCATGGCAGTCGATGTTGCTGAGCACCGGTTTTATTCGCCGGGAGCGGAAGACCCTTGGCTGATGAAATTCACTCAAACGGATGCGTTCGGTGAAGAAATTCTTGCTGGTACGGAGCTTGCGGGGTTCATTTCAGTGTGTGATGGTGAACTGTCTGCAGGCCAGATTATCGCTGCTCTTGGAGAGCTTCTTGGGCAAGATGCACAACAGATTAAAGAAAAAATTGCATCGGATGTGACACGGATGATTCGACTGGGAATGCTCGTGGAGCATAAATAATCCACAGGCTCTTTTCGGACACCATATACTCACAACCCGACGCGCCCAGTTTGCACGCGGTGGGGCAGATGTGAGTACGATTCGGGGGAAGCCGAAGCACAGTTCGGTTTATCCATGCACCCTGAGTCGGGCAAGAAAGAAGGAATGTCAGTGACGAAACTGGTGATCGTCGAGTCTCCTGCCAAGGCGAAGACAATCGGCAAGTACCTCGGAAGTGATTACGACGTCGAAGCGTCGGTCGGGCATATCCGCGATCTCCCGCAACCTTCAGCTTTACCCGCAGATATGAAAAAGGGCCCCTACGGGAAATTTGCAGTTAATGTTGAGGGCGATTTCGATCCGTATTACGTGGTCAATCCGGATAAGAAAAAGAAAGTCACCGAACTCAAAGCAAAGCTCAAGCAAGCTGATGCCCTCTATCTCGCGACGGACGAGGATCGAGAAGGTGAAGCGATTGCATGGCACCTTCTGGAGGTTTTGAAGCCGAAAGTTCCAGTCAAGCGCATGGTCTTTCATGAAATTACGAAAGAAGCGATCCAGCGTGCTCTTGATAACACACGTGAACTCGATACTCAGCTCGTTGATGCGCAAGAGTCTCGCCGTATTCTTGATCGGTTAGTGGGGTACGAAGTATCACCGCTCTTGTGGCGCAAAGTAGCTCCTTCGCTGTCGGCAGGGCGCGTGCAATCGGTGACAACCCGTTTGGTTGTTGAACGCGAACGCGAACGTATGGCGTTTGTTCCAGCTTCATATTGGGATGTGACAGCCGCTTTAGCGAAAGAGAATGAGGAATTTGAGGCGAAGCTTTCGTTGATCGACGGCGCGCGTGTGGCGTCCGGAAAAGATTTCGATGATGCCGGTCAGCTCGTCGCGAAGTCCGCGAAAGCAGGCGTACGAATCTTGACTGCTCAGGAAGCACAGGATATTGCTGCGGCTCTCCAAGCCGGACAGGCGAAGGTTTTGAGCGTCGAAACGAAGCCCTACAAGCGGCGTCCCGCCGCTCCATTTACGACGTCGACTCTCCAGCAGGAAGCATCGCGTAAGCTGCGATTGAGCTCGCGTGACACCATGCGAATTGCACAGTCGCTCTACGAAAACGGATTCATTACGTACATGCGTACGGATTCGGTGAACCTCTCGAGTGAAGCGATTCATGCGGCGCGTGCTCAGATCGGTGAACTTTATGGTCAAGCATCGTTGCCGTCTGAACCGCGCTACTACGCGTCCAAGTCCAAGGGTGCCCAAGAGGCGCACGAAGCTATTCGTCCATCGGGTGATTCTTTCCGGATGCCATCTGAAGTTGCTGGGCAACTTCAGGGGCGTGAATACGACCTCTACGAGTTGATCTGGAAGCGTACAGTTGCCTCGCAGATGGAAGATGCCAAGGGTTCAACGGCTTCAATCAAGATTGAGGCTCCATTGTCTGGGGCTGCAGGTGCTCAAAGTGCCACGCTGAGTGCTTCAGGAACGATTATTACTTTCCCGGGGTTCATGTCAGCGTACGAAGAGGGCGCGGACGCTAAACGCTATGAGGATAAGGCGCAGAGCCGCCTGCCGGAACTGACACAGGGTGACATACTTGAGGAGCGTTCAGCGTCGGCGGCTGGACACGAAACCACTCCACCTCCGCGATACACCGAAGCATCCTTGGTGAAGACTCTGGAAGAAAAAGGCATTGGGCGTCCGTCCACTTATGCGTCAACAATTTCAACGATTATTGACCGTGGTTATGTCTCACGTAAAGGTCAGGCCCTCGTCCCGACATGGACAGCTTTCTCGGTTATTCGCCTGCTAGAAGAGAATCTTCCGACTCTCGTTGACTATGATTTCACGGCTGAGATGGAAGAAGATCTAGACAAAATTGCCACGGGGCATGAAGATCGCGTGGCCTATCTCAGCGGTTTCTACAAGGGTGGCGACGGTAGGGTCGGACTGCATGAACAGGTGGATTCTCTGGGTGAAATTGATGCTCGAGCAGTCAATACCATTGAGATCGGTGAGGGCATTTCCGTCCGCGTAGGCCGCTATGGGCCTTACCTTGAGCAGATAGATGAGACCACAGGTGAGCTCAAGCGCGCCAATGTTCCTGACGATGTTTCTCCCGATGAACTCAATCTTGACAAGGCGAAGGAACTAATTGAGGTTGCGCTCCAAGGAGATCGTAGCCTCGGTAAGGATCCGAACACCGGGTATGAGATAGTGGTCAAGGACGGACGTTTCGGTCCGTACGTTTCGGAGATCCTTCCTGACGACGCCGTCCAACTAACGCCAACTGGCAAGGTCTCGAAAGTCAAGCCCAAGCCGCGTACAGCATCCCTGTTTGCATCAATGCATCCTGAGACTGTTTCCCTGGACGAGGCAGTGAAATTGCTGAGTTTGCCACGTCAGGTCGGTGAATCTCAGGGTGAGATGATCGAGGCGACAAATGGCCGCTATGGGCCATACATGAAGCGGGGATCGGATTCGCGCTCACTTGAGAGCGAAGAGCAGATCTTCACCATCACTCTTGACGAGGCTGAGAAGATTTTTGCTGAGCCGAAGAAGCGAGGCGCGCGCACTGCGAAGCCGCCGTTAGCTGAGTTCGGGCCGGATCCAGTCAGTGGAAAGAACATTGTTCTCAAAGATGGGCGCTTCGGGCCATATGTCACTGACGGGGAAACGAATGCCTCAGTTCCACGTGCGGACGATATCAACCAGCTCACAGCTGAGCGTGCTCAAGAGCTTCTCGTCGCTCGCCGTCTGAAAATTGCTGAGCAAGGCGGTCCGAAGGCTCGAAATAAGACGAAGAAGACCGCGGCCGGTACGGGAAAGAAGAAGGCTACTGCAAAGAAGAGCACGGCAAAAAAGGCAACAACGAAAGCGTCACAAGAGAAATAGTGAGCTGGGCACCGTCAGTCGATGACCTGTCGCCGACGTTCACCGTCGCGTAAGGTAGTTCAGTAAGACAATTCGTAGAGCGCCATAGTGCGGGCGTGAAAAGAAAGGCAACGATGGGACTTTTTATCACGTTCGAAGGTGGTGATGGTTCGGGGAAATCCACCCAGATCCTCGCCGTGAAGGAAGCTCTCAAGGCGCGCGGTTTGCCCGTTGTGACTTCGCGAGAGCCTGGTGGGACTCAACTTGGTTCCGAAATTCGTCGTCTTCTCCTCGCTGAGGGAGAAGTGGTGTCAAAAGCCGAAGCTTTACTGTATGCCGCTGACCGCGCCCAAAACATTGCTCTGCGTGTGCGCCCAGCACTCGAAAAAGGTGCCATCGTTCTCCAAGATCGTTTCATCGATTCATCCGTGGCTTACCAAGGAGCTGCGCGGTCGCTTGGTGCTGACGAAATCAGAAAACTCTCGGTGTGGGCAACTGATGGTCTGACCCCGAACCTGACACTGTTGTTCGATGTCCCCGTCGATGTTGGTGCCGCTCGGGTTGGTCGGCAGAAAGATCGGTTTGAAGCCGAAGGCCGTGACTTCCATGAATCTGTGCGTTCCTCCTACTTGCACATGGCTCAGATGGAACCTGAGCGTTTTGTCGTTATTGATGCCAGCGCCCCGATTGCTGATGTGACTGCGGCAGCGCTCAGCGCGATTGATGCTCTCTTGGACGAACACCGATGAGCGTTTTTGACTCCTTGGTCGGACAAGAATCTGCTATCTCGGTGCTCAAGGCAGCAGCCGACGTCGGCAGGTCGATAGCTCGTGGAAAATCGATGGCAACGTCGTCAGCGATGAGCCACGCGTGGCTCTTTACTGGGCCACCCGGATCAGGACGTTCTCTTGCTGCGCGTACTCTCGCCGCTGCGCTACTGTGTACTGGACCAGAACCTGGATGTGGAGAGTGCCCCGGATGCCATGCAGCTATGGCAGATAACCATCCGGATTTGACTACCGTCTCGACGGATCTCGTCACTATTTCTGCCGACGAAGTGCGTGAGTATGTTGCAAGTGCTTTTGTGGCGCCCTCGCAGGGGTACTACCGAATTATTTTGATTGAAGACGCTGATCGCATGGTCGAGCGAACCACAAATGTTCTCTTGAAAGCCATTGAAGAGCCAGGCGAGCATACTGTGTGGATGCTCTGTACTGCGGCTCCAGGTGATGTGCTGCCAACAATTCGTTCGCGCTGTCGTGGTGTCAGCCTTGTCACGCCGTCGGCGCAGGAAGTGGCGAACCTTCTGATTCAGCGCGACGGTGTCGATCCTAAACGCGCGATTCTTGCGGCTCGCGCTTCACAGTCGCATGTTGGTGTGGCCAGGGCTTTGGCATTGAACGAGGATGGAGCCGCGGTTATCCGGCGGCATACGCTCGATGCGATTGTGTCGATCAAGGGCGTTGGTGATGCGGAAATGGCGGCGATTCGTTTGCTTGACGAAGATGCGATGCGAGGCGAAAAAACTGCCAAGGGAGGGGCGAAAGCTACCAAGGCAGCCAAAGATGCCCAAGCTGATGCGGCGAAACGTACGATTATGGAAGCATACGGCCTAGATGCGGATTCGAAAGTTCCGCCGTCGATGCGCGGTGAAATTAAAGCAGCCCTTGATTCGCAGAAGAAGCGCGCGATTCGTTCTCAACGTGATCTCCTTGATCGTGAACTCATCTATGCGATCGGGCTCTATCGCGACGTTCTTGTCACCCAACTGGGCTCTGATGTGGATCTCATTAATCAGGACTACATTGAGGCGATCTCTGAGCTTGCGGGGAAACTGACGGCTTTACAGGTTCTGGGCAAGATTGAGAAACTGAACGTGGCACGCGAACGTCTTTCGGCCAACGTAGCTCCGCAATTGGCAATGGAAGCGGCAATGATGGGTCTGCGGATCTAAGAGCATGTCTGTATCGAGGTGACACCTCCGATTAGTGTGGAAGGGGTGGTGCGTCTTTTCCACAGTTAGCTTTGTTGCACGCCCTTTTCACATCATTTTCAGATGTGCATGGATTTCAGTCGATGTCCGGTAGGGTGGAGCACATGAAGGTGAAAAAAATTCTCGCCGCGATGAGCATCGCTGCTTTAGCTTCCTGTTCGGCCTCGCCTGGACAGCAGTCGTCTACGTCTCACACCCCGAATCACACCATTGCCTCCACAACTGAAATTCCAGCTGGTCTTGAAAAGTTCTATGGGCAAAAGATCTCATGGGTTCCGTGTAAAGACAAAGACTTCATGTGCTCCACGATGGAAGCGCCGATGGACTACTCACACCCTGATGGGAAGACTGTCACGATTCCGTTGGAAAAAGCCGTCGGAAAGAACTCGCATGGAAATGTGCTCTTTGTTAATCCCGGAGGGCCAGGTGGATCAGCTACTGAGCTGGTGGAATCCTCATCGCTGCAATTCCCTGATAAACTCACGAAGGCGTATGACATCGTTGCAGTCGAACCGCGTGGTGTCGGAAAGTCGATGCCAGTGAAGTGCCTGGATGACAAACAGTTGTTGGAATTTATAACAACCACCTATCCGCACACCCCAGATGGGCAAAAGCGTCAAAATGAGGCTGTGAAGAAATTTGTCGACGCATGTGTGGCGAACACTGGCGAAGCAATCAAGTTTGTCGGTACGCGCGAAGCTGCGCAGGATCTTGATCTTGCTCGCCACCTTCTTGGTTCCGACAAGATGAACTTCCTCGGCTACTCGTACGGAACACAACTTGGTGGTACATATGCTGAACTTTTCCCGAAGAATGTTCGTCGCATGGTTCTCGATGGAGCTGTGGATCCGACTATCAGCGGATTTGATAATTATCTTGCCCAGCTGAAGGGCTTTGAAATTGCAACGAATAACTATCTTGATTGGTGCTTGACCCAAGAAGGTTGTCCTTTTACTGGTAATCGTGACCAGGCACGCCAAAAAATCATTGATCTGTTCAAGAAAACTGAACACAAACCGATTCCGACGGATCATGAACTTTTAACACAGGCAGCTTTGACGATCGGTTATATCACCCCTCTGTACTCCGATGAGAGCTGGCCCTACCTCAACAAGGCATTTGAGGAAGTTTTTAAACAGAATAAAGGCACCTTGTTTGACGCATTCTTCCGAGCTTATGCCGGTATCGATGACAAAGGGCATTTCATTAATAATATGATGGTGGCCAATACAGCGATCAGCTGTGCCGATTCTGTTCTCAGTGGTGATGAAGCCAAGTGGGCCAAACAGTCGGAGATTGCTGCGAAAGAAGCTCCGATTCTTGGGCCACTGATGCCATATTCGGAATACCAGTGCCAAGTCATGCCGAAGTCGGGTCTGGACGTGGTCGAGAACTTTAAGGCCAAGGGATCGGCACCAATCGTTGTTGTCGGGACTTCAGGCGATCCTGCTACTCCATATGAATGGGCACAAAAGTTTGCTAAAGGGCTTGATAACGGTGTGCTTGTAACTTTTGAAGGCGAAGGTCACACGGCTTATCCGCGCGGCGGCAAGTGCATCGAAAACACAATTAACGATTATCTCCTTGATGGGAAAGTCCCACAGGACGGAAAACGTTGCGCGGCATGAATCACAAGCGGATGTGGGGCGTGCATTTGAAATGACTGCCTCACATCCGCTACATTGATCAAGTTGCAGTGCAACGCCACCTTAGCTCAGTCGGCAGAGCGATTCACTCGTAATGAATAGGTCGTGGGTTCGATTCCCACAGGTGGCTCGGATAAAGCCCGAAGTTGGTCTTGGACTCCTTAGAGTCTGAGGCCATTTTCTTTTGCTCAATCTCCACCGTATCTTCTGGAAGAAGATCCGTAATTGAGACGTTGAGAAATGCTGCGGTTTTCACGAGGTCTGAGACTGACCATGCAGTTTTTCCTGCGATTTTGCGCGAGACGGTTGCGGAGCGAATTTGTAGCATTTCAGCAATGTCTTGCTGATTCTTTCCTCGCCGGTGCATCCAAAGGCACACTTGTTCACCGACCCGCGTATCTGGTTGGACGGTAAGAGCGTGGTCATTACTTAAAACTGTCATGCCACCATTGTTGCAAAACGATACATCTAATGTAGAAAGCGTGGTTGTTGTGGGAGCCGAACTCCTAACTACTAGAGAAGTGGTAGAGATTATGCGCGTTTCTCCCACCACTGTGACTCGGTGGGTGGCGACGGGCAAAGTCTCGGCTATTACGCTGCCCGGTGGGCAACTGCGTTTTCCTTCCTCTCAGATTCATCAGCTCCTTGAGCCGATGTCCACGTCCGCGGATTCTCCTAATGAGGGGTGAGGTGTGATGATCGTGCACAGTGTGGATGGAAATTTTTTAGGACGACATCGTCAGTGATACTCAACGTGGAGAGGGGAGTCCAATGAGTATTGAGAAGCATGGCCAGATAATGGCCAACGGTAGTGTTGCGTGTCAGGCTAGTGGCACTAGAGGAAAAGGGCAGTGAAGTATCTACACGACGTCGCCGTCATCTGGTTTGGGGCATTGTTGCGGCGGGTGTTGCTCTTGGGCTTGGCGCGGGCGGGTGGATGTATTACTCGTCCGTACAGGCGAAGGCTCTTGATGATGCCCGTGTTGCTTACACGGCGCAGGCTGGTGCGATGGACAAAGCCAAGATCACCTTCGATACCGCGCTGGAGAAAGCAAAAGCGGATGCGAAGGATTGTGCCAGCCAGGTGGTGGATACGAAAGTGTGTGACACTCTGGCGGGCGCATTGACGGATGCGGGCGCACTGACGGCAGTTTCACATTTTGCGAAGCAAGACGCGAGTGTGGCGGATTATGAGGCGGCAGCGAAAACCGCTTCCGAGACAAGGAGTGAACTCGCGCAGGCTGTTTTGCGTCTTGATGATGCCCGCGGCGCTGTTGAAGCCTCACACGAAGTATGGGTGAAAACCCAGTCTGAAGCCAAAGCAAAAGCGGATGCGAAGGCGAAAGCAGATGCTGAAACACAAGCAGCAGCAAGCAAGCCGCAAGTCTCGTCGCAGGCTGCGCCGGCTGGGCAGCAGTACACGACCCCGAAGCGTAGTGGTACGCAGGCGGCGACGAAGTCTGGGACGTAGCAGCGTTCAACCCCCTCAGTGAAGCGAGCAACTCGCCAGGCACCCGTGCCGAAGAAGACCACGGCTTCCAAGAAGTCGGGGTCGGTTTCACGTGAGGAAGCAATCAAGCGTTCCTACACGGCCAAGCCGGGGGACAAGCTCGGTGGTGGCTGGATCGATACCAGCACTGGCGGCAACTTTTGCCAATGGGGTGACACCTCGGGCAAGGACTTCAAGATGGGCGAGTGTCCGTGACCTTGCGGGTACCTGTCAGAACTTGGAAAGGAGACTATCCACGCATTAGTTGAAGCGGTGGTGAACCGTGCTGGAACACGGTTCACCACCCAGGTCGAAAGTCCTAGTGATTTTTCGATTTAGGTATTCGGAAAACGACGAACACGCCTCGCGTGTTCGGCCTTTTTCGCGCCCCTCCCCAGTCGGGGAGGGGCGCGCAATGCGCGAAGCACAGACGAAAATGTGAGCGTGTCAGCGTCGAAAACGCGCGTCACATTGAACGTATAGCACCACGCTGAACGGTCTGTTATACTATGTGTATAACGATGAGTCGAGCGTTGAAAAGAGAGGCGTCATGCGAATACGGATTCACTCAAACGCACTCAAACACGGTCTGACACATGATCAGATTATGCGCGCTTACGAGACAGGTAACCACGCGCGATTTGGGCGAAAACGAGATGAAAAGAGTGACCCACCACGGTGGGCGATGATCGGATACGACAACCAGGCTCGCGCGATTGAAATTGTTTTTGTCGTGGAAAATCACCACAGTGTTCTGATCTTTCACGCAAATTATTTGACAAAAGGATTCCGAAAGGAGCTCTCACAATGACCACATATCAGGCAAGTACCGGCGAAATATTCACCGATGACGACATTGCCCGCTGGGCAAACGACGCCGAAAACGGCTTCCCGGGTTACGAGTTTGAAACAGTGCAGGGACGACCATGGGAAGCACACACGGAACCGATGATCACGAAAGGGATTCGGGTTCCGGCGAGCTTATGGGCGAAACTGGAACGCGAAGCGCAAGCAAAAGGGATGACCACTTCGGCACTCGCACGCGAAAAACTCCGCGCCTAAAACACTCCACATGGTAGTGGCGCGCGCTGTGCGCGCGTGATGGAGAAGTATGGTGTGGGGTATCATTGCGGCGGAGATTCATCGCCGGTGGCACTCACTTCAAGGAGACAAAACCATGGCTAGCCGCCGCGAAATTAACAAAGTCGCTGATCAACTCTTCGCCGACGAGATCGCGAAACTCGACCGGAAAAAAGACGTCATGCGACGTCTCATCGAACTCATCGAACAGGTCAAACCACTACATGTTGAGATCGTGAAACTGCGTGACGAACTCGAACAATTCGGAATGTCAAAGACCAAAATCGTTCACGCTCTCACCCCGAACCCACTGATCGCAAAACTCCTCAAAACAAAAATCGCACCCGAACCAGCACCGAACACCACGCCCGCACCAGTCACGGTGCCACCCCAACACGAGGAACACCCGGGCGATAATCACGACTGGCAAGGATAAAGAAGCGGGGGGGGGCGGCGGCAAAAAGGGGGGGGCCGCGGGGGAGTGGGGGGGGGGTTGAGGGGG